>NZ_JBHSNG010000004.1:0-260197 GCF_042657005.1 Rhodanobacter terrae | reverse complement strand
GTAGCGTTCGTCCTGGCTCAGGTGCGTGTAGCTCAATGTGCAGTTCCACTTGGCGGTGAAGCTGCGCAGGCTACCGCACCTGCGCTACTTCCCGGGGCTGGAGTGATGCACTTCTAAATTGAATCCGCCACCCAACAAGCCTCATCGTGTCTTCACAAGACAGAACGGTGACCGGCAGCTTTGGGTCGATTCTGTTGAAAAACTCGATTTTCGCGCGATGGACGCTTGGCCGTCGGCGTGGTCGTCAATCGACCGGCGAAGAAGATGGGTGGGTCGAGCGCCCTTGAGCGCCAGAGACCTTTTGCTTCTTCTTGCTCGGCGGGCATCAACCGCTTGGCCATTCGCCGCAGATTCTGGGCAATGGCTGCCATCAAAAACTCATCGTGCGTCCCTTGCAGACCTCGCAGGCACAATCGATCCAGCCGCAAGATGCGTTTGAGGTGAGCAAACAACATCTCCACCTTCTTGCGTTCGCGGCGTGACCGCAGATATCGCGGCGTCGTGGCAATCTTGCGTGCGGCGTCGCGTGCATGTTCATGGGTGCTGCGCGCGATCCTGCACATCGAGGTGTTCGGACAGCATTGCTCTTTCAGAGAGCACCCTCGGCAGTCATGCTCGCTGGCGCGATAGATGATCGTGTCGGCCCTGGTCACGCCGGAACGCGGCACTTTGAAGGCACGCCTGTGCGAGCGCAGCGCGTTGCCGCCAGGACAGCTGTAAGTGTTGGCCTGCTCGTTCCACGCGAACTCACTTCGCGAAAACGTGCCATCGGAACGATCGGATTTGTTCCATGCCGGCAGGTGCGGTTCGATCCCTTTCTGTTCGACCAGCCATTCCAGCACGGTGGTTGAGCCATAGGCCGTATCGCCAATCAGCCGCTCGGGCTTCATGCCCATGTGCGCTTCGGTCCGCTCCAACATCGTGCGCGTGGCATCACTTCCGCCATGCGATGTGCAGGGCTCGCTTCCACATCCACGATCACATCGACCTTGGTGTCGATCAGGTGATTGGTGGAGCAAGCAAAAAATGCCGGGCCGCCTGGCGCGGCGGTCCACTGTGAGGCCGGATCGGTCAGCGACACATTCTTAGGCGGGTGCGTTCCTCCTCCGCGGCGTCCAATGCGTCGAGGTACTCGCGCACGGGCCGGGTTAGCGGCGTTGTCTTGTCCCAGTGCGGCCTCCGTGCCCGGCACGCCACGCTGACGGCTGGCGTCGGCCTTGATCGCACTCGCGTCCGTCGCGAATCCTTCGCCGCCGACCAGTCCCTCGCTCAGACAACGTGACAGCGTCTGTTCGAACACGAACCTGCACTTCGGGCGCCAGCTGCAGTCGCGACAGTTTTTGACGCGTCGCGATAATTCATGGGGTTGTCATAAATTAGTGTTTTATATGAATATATCTTGACTTGTGCCGCTGACGGCTAAAAATATATTGCACTGCACAAAATTTGTTGCTAGAGTGCTTGCCACACCCCCAAGCCTCGACGAGGACAAGATCATGACTCAGCAGCTCAACAACCAGCTTTTCGCTTTCACCAAGCAGTTCACCGACAGCGCTTTCAAGGCACAGTCGCTGGCCCTGAAGGGTCTGGAGACGATCGCCGGGCTGCAGCTCAAGGCTTTCGAGGAGCAGTCCAAGATCTCCGCCGAGTTCGTCTCCGAGGCGCTGGAAACGCGTGATGCGAACGGCCTGCGCAGCCTGTGGGAAAAGGGCACCAGCCTGAACCGCGACAATGCCGAGCGTTCGGTGGCCATCTCACAGGAGATCCTTGCGATCACCCAGAAGACCGCCGAGTCGCTGAATGCGCTCGTGCAGGAACAGCGTCAGGCCGCCAACGACGCCGTCACCGCGCCGGTTGCCGCCGCCAAGAAGGCTGCCGCCAAGTAATTCCGCAGCATTGCCGCGTTTTATTGCGACAAGGGGCCGAACTCGCGTTCGGCCCTTTTCGCATGAGCCGTCGCTAAAACGCAGAGGACAGCAGAAAAACGCTATGGGAGCCCGGTTTTCAGGCGACAAGGACAGGATGTCGCAGGCCGCGCGGCTTGTCGCTGCAATCGCCGCACTGATATACTTTTGCGGATTGGATCGTGGCCCGTAGCTGTATCGGTGCCGCCTGGTGCAGACCGCGCGGAGACGTTACGTGCTCAATAGTCTTGCCTCTGGTCGACGTCTCGCCTTGCGTATCATGCTGCTGCAGCTTGCTGTGGCGTTGATGGCCGGCCTCGCTTTCCTGGCGCTGGGGCGCCGCGAAGCGATGTCGGCAGCTGCCGGCGCGGTGATCGTGGCGCTGGGTACCGCGCTGCTGTCGGCGCGCTCCTTCAGCGGACCGGATGGGGCTGGCATGGCGTTGAGCCGCTTGCTGACGGGCATGATCGTGAAATGGATCGTGATCGTCGGGGGGCTGTTCATGATCCTGTTTCAATTCAAGTTGCCGCCACTGGCCGCCATCACGGGGTTGGTGGCTGCTTACGCGGTTTACCTGCTGGCGTTCAGATTCAAGGGTTGACACATGGCAAGCGAGCCACAAGGCGGACTCACCGAATACATCCAGCATCACCTAACCCACCTCACGCCGCATGCGAGCAAGAGCGGTTTCTGGGCGGTGCATGTCGACTCGATCACTGTGTCGCTGGCGCTGGGCGTGCTGTTCTGCCTGTTGTTCTGGCTGAAGGCGCGCAAGGCCACGGCTGGCGTGCCGGGTCGTGGCCAGGCGTTCGTGGAAATCGTGCTGGAGTTCGTCGATGGCCAGGTCAAGGACGTGTTCCATGGCGACCGGCGCATCCTCGGCCCACTGGCGCTGACCGTATTCATCTGGGTGTTCCTGATGAATGCGATGGATCTGTTGCCTGTCGACCTGCTGCCGTGGATCACCGAAAAATTCGGCCTCGGTCATTTTCGCGCCGTGCCGACCGCCGACATCAACATGACCTTCGCGATGTCGCTGACGGTATTCGCGCTGATCATCTTCTACAGCTTCAAGGCCAAGGGCTTCAGCGGCTACATGCATGAGCTGTTCACCGCGCCGTTCGGCGCGCATCCGGCGCTGTGGATTCCCAACTTCGCGCTCAATGTCGTCGAGCTGCTGTCCAAGCCGGTCAGCCTGGCCATGCGACTGTTCGGCAACATGTACGCCGGCGAGCTGGTCTTCATGCTGATCGCCGGTTTGTTCAGTGCTGGCGCCGGTTTGGCAGGCTGGGCGCTATATGGCGCAGGCATCATCGGCTACACGGTGTGGGGCATCTTCCACATCCTGATCATCAGCATCCAGGCCTTCATCTTCATGGTGTTGACGATCGTGTACATCTCGATGGCGCACGATCACCACTGATTTCCGCTTTTCGAATCATCCGTTTTCAACCATTTTGATCTTTCAAGTTTCAATTTCTCAGGAGACCGTCGTGGAACTCATCGCTCACATTGCTCAAGTGCAGTCCTTCACCGCCATCGCGCTGGGCCTGATCATCGGCCTCGGTGCACTTGGTGCCTGTATCGGTATTGGCGTCATGGGTTCGAAGTTTCTTGAAGCTGCTGCTCGCCAGCCGGAACTGGTACCGCTGCTGCAGGGTCGCATGTTCCTGCTCGCCGGCCTGATCGACGCGGCGTTCCTGATCGGTGTGGCGCTGGCGATGTACTTCGCTGTGGCCAACCCTCTGTTGTCGAACGTGATGAACGCTGCCGCGGCTGCTGCTGGTCACTGATTTGCCATGCCGCGGTGCCGATATGGCGGCACCGCACTCCCGCAACAGCGCTCCTGCGCTTTTGCTCGTAATACACCGTATCTACAGGTAACGCAGCGATGGATTTCAACGCGACCTTGATTGGCGAAATGCTTTCGTTCGCCATCCTGATCTGGTTCTGTGTCCACTTCATCTGGCCGCACATCAACAAGGCCATTGAAGAGCGGCAGATCAAGATTGCCGAAGGGCTCAATGCCGCCGAGCGAGCGCACGCCGAACTGAAGGACGCCGACCACAAGGTGGCGGCCGAGATCAAGGTGGCCCGCCAGCAGGCTTCCGAGATCATCGACAAGGCCCAGCAGCAGGCCAATCAGATCATCGACAAGGCCCGCGGCGAAGCCGTCACCGAGATCAACCGTCTGAAGGCGAGCGCGCAGGACGATATCGCGTCGATGGCGCAGCGTGCCCGTGACCAGCTTCGCGAGCAGGTTGGTGCACTAGCCGTGCAAGGCGCCAGCAAGATCGTGCAGCGCGAGGTCGATGCATCCACGCATAAGGCTTTGCTCGACCAGCTCGCGGCCGAGATCTGATCGATGGCACAGGCAATCACTCTCGCCCGTCCGTACGCCCGCGCCGCGTTCGAAGTGGCACATTCCGCCGGTTCGCTGGCGGCGTGGTCGCAGGCGCTGGCCTTCGCTGCCGAGGTGGCGAAGGATTCGCGTGTGGCCGATCTCGGCACCGATCCGCGGGTGCTGCCGGTCCAGCTGGTAGCGCTGCATCTGCCGACGGGTATCGCCGCCGACGCACCGTTTGCGCAGTTTCTCGGTGAAATGGCCGAGCAGCGTCGCATGGCGCTGCTGCCGGAAGTGGCTGAGCTCTACGAGTCGTTCAAGCGCGAGTCCGAGTCGCAGCTGCTGGTCAAGGTGACCAGCGCGATGGCGCTGGACGCGGCGCAGGCCGAGCAGCTCAAGGTGTCGCTGAAGCGCCGCTTCAAGCGCGAGATCGAACTGGAAACCCGGGTCGATGCGTCGCTGCTCGCGGGCGTGGTGATCGATACCGGCGCGGAAGTGATCGACGGCTCCGCCCGCGGACGTCTGGCGAAGCTGGCCACCGCGCTTTCGCATTAAAAACAGATGAAGAGTGGAGAGAAGTGAGAAACGAGTGGGAAGCAACCACCACACCGCCGCTCTTACTCACCACTCACTCCTCTCCAGTTAGTTTTACGCGAGGTCCATTTCGCGAAGAGCAAAAACCGACCGTCCATGGTCGGACTCTTGAAAAAATAAAATCTTCAGGATAACGACCATGTCCAGCACCACTTTGAATCCTTCCGAGATCAGCGAACTGATCAAGAACCGCATCGAGCAGTTCAAGCTCGGCGCGGAAGCACGCAACGAAGGCACAATCATTAGCGTGTCCGACGGCATCGTGCGCATCCACGGCCTGGCCGACGTGATGCAGGGTGAAATGATCGAGCTGCCGGGGAATTCGTTCGCCCTCGCCCTGAACCTCGAGCGCGACTCGGTCGGCGCGGTGGTGCTCGGCGAATACCAGCACCTGCGCGAAGGCGACACCGCCAAGACCACCGGACGCATCCTCGAAGTGCCGGTCGGTCCGGAACTGCTCGGCCGCGTCGTCGACGCGCTGGGCAACCCGATCGACGGCAAGGGTCCGATCGGTGCGAAGCTCAACGCGGCGATCGAGAAGGTCGCGCCGGGCGTGATCTGGCGCAAGTCGGTCGACCAGCCGCTGCAGACCGGCTACAAGTCGGTCGACGCGATGATCCCGGTCGGCCGCGGCCAGCGCGAGCTGATCATCGGCGACCGCCAGACCGGCAAGACCGCGCTGGCGATCGACGCGATCATCGCGCAGAAGGATTCCGGCATTAAGTGCATCTACGTCGCGATCGGCCAGAAGCGCTCGTCGGTGGCCAACGTGGTGCGCAAGCTCGAAGCGAACGGCGCACGGGCGAACACCATCGTCGTGGTCGCCTCGGCGTCCGAGTCGGCCGCGCTGCAGTACGTCGCGCCGTACTCCGGTTGCGCGATGGGCGAGTACTTCCGCGATCGCGGCGAAGACGCGCTGATCGTGTACGACGATCTGTCCAAGCAGGCCGTGGCCTACCGCCAGATCTCGCTGCTGCTGAAGCGCCCGCCGGGCCGTGAGGCGTATCCGGGCGATGTGTTCTATCTCCATTCGCGTCTGCTCGAGCGCGCTTCGCGCGTGTCCGAGGAATACGTCGAGAAGTTCACCAACGGTGCGGTGAAGGGCAAGACCGGTTCGCTGACCGCGCTGCCGATCATCGAGACCCAGGGTGGCGACGTGTCGGCGTTCGTGCCGACCAACGTGATCTCGATCACCGACGGCCAGATCTTCCTCGAGACCGACTTGTTCAACGCCGGCATCCGTCCGGCCGTGAACGCCGGTATCTCGGTGTCCCGCGTCGGCGGCGCCGCGCAGACCAAGATCGTCAAGAAGCTGTCCGGCGGCGTGAAGCTGGCGCTGGCGCAGTTTCGCGAGCTGGCTGCGTTCGCGCAGTTCGCCTCGGACCTGGATCCGGCCACCCGCGCCCAGCTCGACCGCGGTCAGCGCGTCACCGAGCTGATGAAGCAGGCGCAGTACTCGCCGCTGTCGATCGCCGAACTGGCGCTGTCGGTATACGCCGCGGAGAAGGGCTATCTCGACGACCTGCCGGTGAACAAGGTGCTGCCGTTCGAGAAGGGTCTGCACGCGTTCATGCACCAGAATCACGGCGAGCTGATGAAGAAGATCGTCGCCACCGGTGACTGGAACAACGACATCGAAGCCATCTTCAAGGCTTCGCTGGACGAGTACAAAAAAACCGGTAGCTGGTAATAGCGGCGGTAGCAAATCGGAAGGGCTGCCATGGCGGTTTCTTCCCACCAGCGAGCATAACGAGCGGATAGAGCATGGCCAGCGGACGCGAAATCAAAACCAAGATCAAGAGCACGCAGAACATGCGCAAGGTCACGCGCGCGCTCGAAATGGTCTCTGCTGCGAAGATCCGCCGCGCGCAGGACTTGATGAAGGCCTCGCGTCCGTATGCCCGCTCGATGCGCAAGGTGATCGCGCATGTGGCCCAGGCCAGCACCGATTTCAGCCATCCGTTCCTGACCCAGCGCGACAACGTGGCGCGGGTCGGCTACATCGTGGTGTCGACGGATCGCGGTCTGTGCGGCGGCCTCAACTCCAACCTGTTTCGTCGCCTGTTGCCGGCGATCGCCGAGTGGCAGCAGAAGGGCGTGCAGGTGGAGGTGGTGGCGATCGGTCAGAAGGCGATTTCGTTCTTCCGGCGGCTCAAGGGCATCAACCTGATCGGTAGCGTCAGCCATCTGGGCGAAAAGCCCAAGCTTGAGCAGCTGGTCGGCGTGATCAAAGTGATGATGGACGCCTATACGTCCAATGGCCTGGATCGCGTGTTCCTCGCCTACAACGACTTCGTCAATACCATGACGCAGAAGCCGACGGTCGACGCATTGCTGCCGTTGCCGCTGGTGGCGTCGGAAATGGAAGCGCACCAAGCGGCTGGCGAGTCGGCCTATGCCGGCGTCAAGCTGGAAGCGAGCCACGACTGGGACTACATCTACGAGCCGGATGCGCAGACCGTGCTGGAGCACGTGCTGGGTCGCTACATCGAGTCGGTGGTGTACCAGGCGTCGCTGGAGAATCTGGCCAGCGAGCACGCCGCGCGCATGGTGGCAATGAAGAGTGCGTCGGACAACGCGAACAAGGTGATCGGTGAGCTGACGTTGATCTACAACAAGGCGCGTCAGGCTGCGATCACGCAGGAAATCTCGGAAATCGTCGGCGGTGCAGCAGCGGTATAACCGGTGCTGCTATTGAATATTCATGGCGACGCGAAGCGGCGCCGCAACAAACACTAAAAGATCCATCCGGAGCATTCCATGAGCCAGGGTAAAGTTGTTCAGATCATCGGCGCGGTCATCGACGTCGAGTTTCCGCGCGATCAGGTACCGCAGGTGTACGACGCACTGAAGATCGACGGCACCGAGATCACGCTGGAAGTGCAGCAGGTGCTGGGTGACGGCATCGTGCGCACGATCGCGCTCGGTTCCACCGACGGCCTGCGCCGCAACCTAATCGCCCGCAACACCGGCGAAGGCATCAAGGTGCCGGTCGGCAAGCAGACGCTCGGCCGCATCATGGACGTGCTCGGCAACCCGATCGACGAAGCGGGTCCGATCGGCGAGCAAGATCGTTGGGTCATCCATCGCGAGGCGCCCAGCTACGACGACCAGGCCGCCGCGAACGACTTGCTGGAAACCGGCATCAAGGTGATCGACCTGATGTGCCCGTTCGCCAAGGGCGGCAAGGTCGGCCTGTTCGGCGGCGCCGGCGTGGGCAAGACCGTCAACATGATGGAACTGATCAACAACATCGCCAAGGCGCACGAAGGTCTGTCCGTGTTTGCGGGCGTGGGCGAGCGTACCCGCGAGGGCAACGACTTCTACCACGAGATGAAAGACTCCAACGTGCTCGACAAAGTCGCGATGGTGTACGGCCAGATGAACGAGCCGCCGGGCAACCGCCTGCGCGTGGCGCTGACCGGCCTGACCATGGCCGAGTATTTCCGCGACGAGAAGGACGCTACCGGCAAGGGCCGTGACGTGCTGTTCTTCGTCGACAACATCTACCGTTACACGCTGGCCGGTACCGAAGTGTCCGCGCTGCTCGGCCGCATGCCGTCGGCGGTGGGCTACCAGCCCACCCTGGCCGAGGAAATGGGCGTGCTGCAGGAGCGCATCACCTCGACCAAGACAGGATCCATCACCTCGATCCAGGCCGTCTACGTACCCGCGGACGACCTTACCGATCCGTCGCCGGCAACCACCTTCGCGCATCTGGATGCGACCGTGGTGCTGAGCCGCAACATCGCTTCGCTGGGTATCTACCCGGCGGTGGATCCGCTGGATTCCACCAGCCGCCAGCTGGACCCGAACGTGATCGGCGCCGAGCACTACGATGTCGCCCGCCGCGTGCAGGGCACGCTGCAGCGCTACAAGGAGCTGAAGGACATCATCGCGATCCTCGGCATGGACGAGCTGTCGGAAGAAGACAAGCAGGCCGTGTCGCGCGCGCGCAAGATCGAACGCTTCTTCTCGCAGCCGTTCCACGTGGCCGAAGTGTTCACCGGCTCGCCGGGCAAGTACGTGCCGTTGAAGGAAACCATCCGCGGCTTCAAGATGATCGTCGACGGCGACGTGGACCACCTGCCGGAGCAGGCGTTCTACATGGTCGGCGGCATCGACGAGGCGGTCAAGAAGGCCGAAGACATGGGCGCCAAGAAGGCGGCCTGATCCTGCAGCCGGGAATCGGGAATGGGAAATCGGTAAAGCAGCAGCAACGCTTTTGACGATTCTCGATTCCCCTCTCTCGATTCCCGTACGACCGAGCGTAGCGAGAGAGCATCATGACCCAAACCATTCGCGTCGACATCGTCAGTGCCGAAGCCGAGATCTACCATGGCGAAGCCGTGATGGTGGTTGCCACCGGCGAACTGGGCGAACTGGGCATCACGCCCCGCCACGCCCCGCTGATCACCCGCCTCAAGCCCGGCCACGTCGACGTGGTGCTGGCCGGCGGCGAGCGTCAGCAGTTCTACGTTTCCGGCGGCATTCTGGAAGTGCAGCCGCAGGTGGTCACGGTGCTGGCCGATACCGCCGCCCGTGCGACCGAGTTGGACGAGGCCTCCGCGCAGCGCGCCAAGAAGGAGGCCGAAGACACCTTGGCCAACCGTACCGACGCCATGGAAATTGCCGAAGCCCAGGCCAAGCTGGCCCAGGCGATAGCGCAGTTGCAGGCGCTGGAGCGCATGCGCAAGAACCTCAAGCACTGAGGTTCGCCACGCGTGGGTCCGTTCGCCGGAATGCACGCAGCCCGGTGCGGGCTCCCTGCAAAAGCATCGAAGGCCGGCCTTGTGCCGGCGTTTTTGCATGGGCACGATACAGGACTGATCAAGGCGCACACGGTTGATCGCGATGGCGAGACAGACAGGCGGTTGGCTATGCGCGTCGGCTGGATTGCTGTCGATCCTGGCCGGCTGCGCCACGACCCCGCACGCGGCGTCATCGATGCCTTCTCCCACTGGCGAGGCGTCGTGGCGGCCGGTGGCGGCGCCGGGCATGGTGCGTTATCGGCTGGCCATGGGGCAGGTATCCAGTGGTGCCACGCCGATCCGGCGGGTCACACCGATCTATCCCGCCCGCCAGCTCGCTGCATGTCCGCCGCCGCAGGACGTGCAGGTGTCATTGATCGTGGACCAGGCCGGCAAGGTCAGCGAAGTGCGTGTCCCCGACGAGGCGCAGGCCGGAGCGAGCCGGCGCCCGTTCATTGCCGCAGCCCGCGCGGCCGCGCTGCAATGGCGGTTCAATCCGTTGCAGGTCAGCCGCTGGGCCGCGGATGCCGAAGGCAACAGTCACGTGGTGGACGAGGAGACGAAGCCGTTCAGCCGCGGCTACGCGTTCCGTTTCGAATGCCGCGCCGGCCGGCCATCCGTTTCCACGGAAGCGTCCGGGGCGGCGCATCCGTAGCGGGTTCGGGGCGTTCCCGCCGCGCGAACATGGCGGTATCCCGCCTGTCGGGATACCGAACGGGATGACTCGCACCAGCCAACATTGAACCGCTGGCCGCAAAGACAGTTGTATCCTGCGCGTTCACTGATTGCCGATGCCGTGGTGCCCACATGGAAACTCCCGCCTTGCACGTGATCGTCCTCGCTGCCGGTGAAGGCAAACGGATGAAGTCGAGCCGCGCGAAGGTGCTGATGCCGCTTGCCGGCCGGCCGCTGCTGGGACATGTGCTCGCCGCGGCACGCGCGCTGCGGCCGGCCGCGATCCATATCGTCCATGGTCATCGCGGCGAGCAGGTGCGGGCGGCGTTTGCCGATCAGCCCGATTTGCACTGGGTGCTGCAGGCCGAGCAATTGGGTACCGGTCATGCGGTGGAACAGGCCCTGGGTGGTGTGCCGGCGGACGCGCGCGTGCTGGTGTTGTACGGCGACGTGCCGCTGACCCGGGCGACGACGCTGCAGCAGCTGGTGCAGGCGGAAGGCGGTTTCAGCCTGCTCACGACCCGGATCACCGATCCGCACGGTTACGGCCGGGTGCTGTGCGACGGCAACCGCAAAGTACGTGCGGTGATCGAGGAAAAAGATGCCAACGCCGACCAGCGTGCGATCAACTTGGTCAACACCGGCATCCTGGTCGCCAGCGCGAAGGCGCTGCGCGGCTGGATTAAGCGGCTCGATCGCAACAACGCCCAGGGCGAGTATTACCTCACCGACATTTTCGCCATGGCGGCGGCCGAAGCGCGCCACGCGCTCAGTGTGGAATGTGCCGATCCGGTGGAAGCCGCCGGCGCCAACAATCCGCTGCAGCTGGCCGAGCTCGAAGCCGCTTATCGCCGGCGTGCCGCCCATGTGCTGCTGGCCGACGGCGTACGGCTGGCCGACCCGTCGCGCATCGACGTGCGCGGCACGGTCGCAGCGGGCCACGACGTCGAGCTCGACATCGACGTGATCCTCGAAGGCCACGTGGCGCTGGGCGACGACGTGCGCGTGGGGGCGTTCACGCGTCTGCGAGACGTGCAGCTGGCAGCCGGTACGGTGGTGCAGCCGCACTGCGATCTCGAAGGCGTGGTCACCCACGGCCCCTGCACGATCGGCCCGTTCGCGCGGTTGCGTCCGGGTACCGAACTGGATGCCGGCGTGCACGTAGGCAACTTCGTCGAAATCAAGAAGACCCGCATCGGCGAGGGCAGCAAGGCAAACCACCTGAGCTACCTCGGTGACAGCGTGATCGGCCGTGGCGTCAACGTCGGCGCCGGCACCATCACCTGCAACTACGACGGCGTGAACAAGTTCGTGACCCGCATCGGCGACGGCGCCTTCATCGGCTCCAACAGCGCGTTGGTGGCGCCGGTGACGGTGGGTGCGCAGGCCACCATCGGTGCCGGCTCGGTGATCACGCACGATGCTCCCGAAGGCGAGCTGACCGTGGCGCGCGGCAGACAGCAGACGTTCCCCGGCTGGAAGCGTCCTTTGAAGCAGGAATGAGTGGAGAGGAGTGAGAAACGAGAGAAGGCGACGCGGCCTTTGCTCTCTCTCGTTTCTCACTCCTCTTCACTCGCTCCTCGCTCTCAGGCATAGCGCCAGCCATCGACCTCCACCAGCAGCTCGCTGCGGCAGATGTCGCCGTGCAGC
Organism: Rhodanobacter terrae; assembly: GCF_042657005.1. Lineage (NCBI taxonomy): Bacteria > Pseudomonadati > Pseudomonadota > Gammaproteobacteria > Lysobacterales > Rhodanobacteraceae > Rhodanobacter > Rhodanobacter terrae. The sequence continues at coordinate 248,279 of NZ_JBHSNG010000004.1, read as the reverse complement.
AGCAGTATCGGCACGCCGGGCAGGCGGCGTTGCAGGAAATCGCTTACTTGCGGGGCGTCGGAGGGATGCCGCACATAGGCTTTCAGCGGCGAGTGGGTATCGAAGCCCACCGCCATGTCGGCGCTGGCCAGCAGCACTTCGAGGTTGGTCAGGGTTTCGTCGAGCTGGGCGGACAGGTCGTCGTGGTGCGCGGAGGCGTGGCCGACCACGGCGGCGGTACCGGAGATCGCCAGGGCATCGCGCGCCGGCAACACCATCGCGCGGGCGAAGCTCGGCGGCGTGCGGCCGTACTGGCGCGGGTAGCGCCAGGCGCTGACCTGGCGCGGGTTTTCCACTCTCGTGCCGCTCTGGTCGCAAGCCAGCAGGTAGATCTGCAGGCGGTGCGGATCGCCGTGGTGGCCGATCGCGGTGGCGGCGGGAAAGCCTTCGGCGAAGAAGTCGCCCATGCCGGCGGCGCGGCCGTCGCAGAAGTGCTTGTAGCGCTCGGCATCGCCGTCGCCTTGATTGATCGCGCCCAGATAATTCCATACGCGCAGCACATGCCGGGCGTCGCGCGCAGCGACGAAACGGTGCAGCTGTTCGTAGGCCCGCTGCGCGGTCGCGTCGGGACCGCCGTGTTCGCGTTCATCCAGCTCGATCGCCGCGAACAGCCAGCCGCCGCCGCTGGCCCAGCGCAGCGCACCGTCGCGGCCACAGCTCACCGGGCCGTCGACCTGCCACAGCTCCAGCGGCGCGGGTGTGTCGAAACTTTCCAGAGCGACCTGCAGATAACGCGGATCGGCGCTTGCCGGAGCGCCCGCGGCGAAGCCGAACAAGGCCAGCGTACCGGGTTCGTTCAGCGTGCCGGCGACGTCGGCGAAGCGGTAGGACACCCGCGGCGCGCGGCGCGGCAGCGGGTCGATCTGTGGGTTTTCACATCCCTGAATCATGGAGCACGGCCGGGGAACGACGAGGGCGCTATGTTACACTCCGCGCCCAGTGCCACCGGGGGGAGGCAATGCAACAGGCGTACGGAATCGAGCATGGCGGAACAGACAGCGGCACAGCAAGAATTGGCCACGTTGATCGTGGCATGCCTGAACCTCGAAAGCGTGACGCCCGAACAGATCGACCCCGATGCGCCCCTGTTCGGCGGCGAGCTGGGGCTGGATTCCATCGATGCGCTGGAAATCGCGCTGGCCGTGTCCAAGCGCTATGGTTTCCAGTTGCGCTCGGACAATCCGGACAACAAGCAGATCTTCACCAGCCTGCGCACCTTGTCCGCGCATGTCGAGCAGAGCCGCGTCGGCTGACGCTTTCGCTTGATGCCGCTGTCGTCACGCCGCGTTTCGTTGTCAGTGTCAGGCTTGCGGTCCCGAGGGAGCCATCGTGGAGCCCGGCATGAGGTCTGTTTCCCCTTCGCCTGAAAGCACGCCGCGGCGCCATGCGCTGCTGCTGTTCCCGGCATACCCGCTGCTGGCGCTGGCCGGCGCGGTGACGCACCGGCAGGTCTTTGCGTTGCTGGCGCTGGCTGTGTTGCTGACCGTGTTGATGTTGCCGCGTCTGTGCACGCTTCGCGCGGCCGCCTGGCTGGTCTGGCTGGGAGCGCTCACCGCGCTGCTGCTGCTGTCGTTGTATGGCTTTGCCGGCTTGCTGCTGGAAGCCGTGCCGGTGCTGATCAATGCGCTGTTGGCCTGCTGGTTCGGCCGCACGCTGGGCACGGCCGAACCGCTGGTGGCGCGCTTCATCACGGCGCTCGAGGGCGCCGAACGGCTGCGGCAAGCGGGCGTGGCCACGTATGCCCGCCAGGTCACCTGGTTCTGGACGCTGTTGCTGGGCGGACAGGCGGTGCTGCTGAGCGTGTTGCTGCTGTGCGCCGAGCACACCGGTTTGCTGGCCCACTTCGGCATCCCCTCGCCATGGCCGGTACCGGAACGCTGGGCCGCGGCGTGGCTGGATCTGGGCGGTTATCTGCTGCTGGCTGCCGCGTTCCTGCTCGAGTACGCCTATCGCCGCTGGCGGCTGCGGCACCTGAGCCATCCGGGCCTGCACGACATGCTGCTGAAGCTGGTCCAATACTGGCCACAGCTGCTGCGCGGCAAAGGGGCGACAGCGTCATGAGCGGGCTCAGTTTCGAACAGGCGTTGTGCATCGACGCGAGGCATCCGGCCTTGGCCGGCCATTTTCCGGGTCAGCCGCTGGTGCCGGGAGTGATCCTGCTGGAGCAATTGGCGCTCGCCCTGCGCGCATGGCGCGGACAGGCGCTGGCCGGCGTGCCGGAGGCGAAATTCGTGGCGGCGCTGCTGCCGGATCAGGTCGCCGCCCTGCGTTTGACGGAAGCGGACGCGGAGCGCTCGCGATTCCGTTTCGAGATTCGGCGTGACGGCATCCTGCTGGCACGCGGCATGATCGAGGGAGCGGCATGAGTACGAGCGAACATTGGCAGAACCGTCCGGAAGGCGGCGGTCGTTTCGCGCTGTGGCTGATCCGCACGATCGCGTTGCGTGGCGGCCGCCGGCTGGGCCGGTTATGCCTGTATCCGATCACGCTGTACTTCTACCTGCGGCGCGGACCGGAGCGGCTGGCATCGAAGCAATACCTGCAGCGTGCGTTCGGCCGTCCAGCCACGCCGTGGCAGGTGCTGAAGCACATCCACTGTTTCGCTGCCACGATCCTGGACCGGATCTTCCTGCTGGCGCATGGCGAGAAACCCTTCCGTATCGAGACGCAGGGACTCGAGCTGCTCGACCAGCGCGTCGAGCAGGGGCGGGGCGTGCTGCTGTTCGGTTCGCATCAAGGCAGTTTCGAGGCATTGCGGGCGATCGGCGCACGCCGGCCGGGGCTGTTGCGGGTGGTGCTGGACAAGCAGAAGACGCCGGCGATGACCGAGCTGCTGGAGGCGCTGGCACCGGAGGTGGGAGCCTGCGTGATCGATGCCGCGCAGGACGGCACCTCGATCGCGCTGGCGATGGCCGAGGCCTGCCGGGACGGTGCGGTAGTGGCGATGCTGGCCGATCGCGGCCGCGGCCATGAAGTGTTGCGGCGTACCGAATTCCTCGGCTCATCGGCGCCGTTTCCGGTCAGCCCGTGGTTGCTGGCGCATGCGTTGCAGGTGCCGGTGGTACTGTGTTTTGGCATCTATCTGGGTGGCAACCGCTATCGGCTGATCTTCGAGCCGCTGAGCGATCGGGTCGAGATTCCGCGCCATGCCCGCGGCCCCGCGCTGGACGCGTTGATCGCCCGCTATGCGCAACGGTTGGAACACTACATCCATGTCGCTCCCTACAACTGGTTCAATTTCTATGATTTCTGGCAAGACGCGCCTCCCGCTGCTGCTGAGCCTGCTGCTGCCGTGGTGGGCGAGCGCGTCGGCGTCTGAGCCGGGCACGACCCCGCCGGCGACGGCGTCATCCGCGTCGGCGTTGATTGCCGCGCTGGGCCAGCCGGCGCCGGCGCATACGGCGTTCGCCGAGGCGCGCTTCCTGCAGGTGCTGGCGCGGCCGCTGGTGGTGTCCGGCGAGTTGTCGTGGCTGGGTGGCGATCAGCTGCAGCGGCGCGTCGATCATCCGCGACAGGAAACCGCCACCATCGCCCATGGCGAAGTGACCCAGCAGCGCGACGGCAAGAGCCCGCGCCATTTCTCGCTGACGCGCGCGCCGCAGCTGCAGGTCTTGCTGGACAGTTTCGTGGCGTTGCTGAGCGGCGATGCCGGCCGGTTGCGGCAGGCGTTCGAGATCCGGCAGACCGGTGACGCGGCCGGCGCATGGACGCTGACCCTGGTGCCGCGCGACGCGAAAGTGGCGAAGACCGTCGCCAGCATCACCATCGACGGCTACGCCAGGGAGTCGCGCTGCATGCACATGCAGGAAGCCGACGGCGACCTTGCGATCGACCTGCTCGGCGCGCTGGCCGCCAAGATGCCGGCACAGCCCACCCGCGAGGCGCTGCAGGCGCTATGCCAGGGCACGCCCTGAGCATGCGCCGCGGCGCCCGCGCGACACTGCTGATCGCCTGGCTGCTGGCACTGGCCGGGCTCGGCTGGATGGTCAGTCAGCGCCTGAAGATCAGCACCGACCTGCGCAGCTTCATGCCGGCGCCGACCACCCCGGATCAGCGCCTGCTGATGGAGCAGGTGGGCGAGGGGCCGGGGTCGCGCCTGCTGCTGCTGTCGATTGGCCGCTCCTGCGCATCCGGCAATTGTTCCTTGCATTGCTCTGACTCCGGCATCCATGCCGTCGCCTGCGCTCGCGGCGCTGGGCCATCCATGGCCGGCGCGGGCTCGTCGGACGAACGACTGGCTGCGCTCAGCCAGGGACTGGTCGCCGCGCTGAAGAACGACCCGCGCTACAGCCAGGTGCTCAACGGCAGCTTCGACCTCGGCGCGCTGGACGCCAAGCTGCTGCCCTACCGCTACCTGCTGTCGCCGACGCTGGATACGCAACCGCTGGACGAGGCGTATCTGGCCGACCAGCTGCAGCAGCGGCTGGATGATTTGTCCTCGCCCGCCGCCAGCTTGCTGAAAGGCCTGCTGCCGCGCGATCCCACGCTGGAGGTGCTGAAGCTGGCCGAGCTGTGGACGCCGGCGAAGTCGCCCGAACTGCGCGAGGGCGTATGGTTCTCGGCGCAGAACGAGGCCTTGCTGCTGGTGCAGACAGTCGCTGCCGGTTTCGATCCGGGTGCGCAGCAGCAGGCGATCGACGGCATCCAGCGCGCATTCCATGCATTGCCCGGCAGCGCCGGTGCGAAGCTCGAACTGAGCGGGCCGGGCTATTTCAGCGTGGTGGTCGGCGCGCAGACGCGGCATCAGGCCGACTGGATCGGGCGCATCTCCACGGCGGGATTCATCGCGCTGCTGCTGCTGGCGTATCGCAGCTTCAGTTCGCTGCTGCTGTCGGCGCTGCCGATCGCCAGCGCCGCGCTGGCCGGCATCGCGGCGCTGACCGTGGCGTTTTCCGAAGTGCACGGAATCACCTTGGCGTTCGGCTTCACCTTGCTCGGCGTGGCGCAGGAGTACCCGATCCGCGTGCTCAGCCATCGCCGTGCGGGCGAGGATGCGGTGCAGAGCGTGCGCGCGCTGTGGCCGCTGCTGCTGACCGCGATCGCCTCGGCCTGCATCGCCTATCTGGCGTTCTATGCGTCAGGCGTGAATGGCCTGAAGCAGCTGGCGGTGTTCACCATCGTCGGCCTGCTGGTCGCCGGCTTCAGCACGCGTTATCTGCTGCCGCACCTGCTGCCGCGACGCGTCCGCGACGTAGCCGACATGCGCTGGCTGGCGAAGGCGCGCGACTTCGTCGACCGCCTGCAGCGGCCACGCTGGATTCCGTTGCTGGTGGCGGTGGCGATCGTGGCGATGCTGGCCGTCGCGCCGCGGCCGTTCTGGCAGAACAACCTCGCCGCGCTGACCCCGTTGCCGCAAGACCTGCTGCAGCACGATGCGCGCCTGCGCGAGGCACTCGGCGCGCCGGACGTGCGCTATCTGCTGGTGCTGCAGGCGACCACCGAACAAGGCGTGCTGGCGTTGTCGGAAAAGCTGCAGCCGCTAGTCGATGCCCTGGTGGCGAAACATGCGGTCGATGCGCTGGAGCTGCCGTCGCGTTACCTGCCGACGGTGGCGCGGCAGCGCGCGCGTCAACAGCAGTTGCCGGACCCGGCCACCTTGCGGAAGACATTGAACGAAGCCTTGCAAGGCCTGCCGTTCCGGCCCGATCTGTTCCAGCCGTTCCTGGCCGATGTGCAGGCGGCGCGCACGCTGCCGCCGCTGACGCCCGAGCGGTACGCACAGACCCCGCTGGGCCAGCGGCTCGCCGCGATGCTGGTGCAGCGCGACGGGCACTGGCTCGGCCTGGGCACGGTCAGCGGCGTGCACGATGTGGCTGCCTTGCAGGCGCTCGGTGAAAACTTCCACGGCGCGGTGCGCCTGCTCGACCTGAAAGCAGCTTCCGAATCGCTGGTGGTCGACTATCGCACGCGCATCCTGCAGGCGTTGCTGGTCGCCGCGATCCTGTTGGTGCTCACCATCACGTTCGCGCTGCGCAGCCTGCGCCGTGCCTGGCATGTGCTGGCGCCGATGACGCTGGCAACGTTCCTGGTGCTGGCGGTGGAGCGCGTTGCCGGCGTCGAGATCTCGCTGTTCCACCTGGTCGCGCTGATCCTCGCCGGCGGACTGGGCCTGCATTACGCCTTGTTCTTCGAGCGCGACACCGGCGATCCCGCCGAGCAGCGGCGCACCTTGCACGCCACCATCGTGTGCGTGTTGTCGGCGCTGCTGGTGTTCGGCATGCTGGCCTGGGCCACGATTCCAGTGCTGCGCGCGATCGGGCTCACGGTGAGCCTCGGCGTGGCGTTCCATTTCTGCCTGTCGATCCTGATGGCCCCGCATGCTTCCGAAGACTGACTGGGCTTCACTGATTCCGCACGCCGGCACGATGTGCCTGCTGGATGCCGTGCAGGCGTGGGATGCGAACACGATCCACGCGACCAGCGCAGGCCATGCACGGATCGACCATCCGTTGCGCGGCACGCAAGGCCTGCACGCAGTGCATCTTGCCGAGTACGGCGCGCAGGCGATGGCGGTGCACGGTGCCTTGCTGGCGCGCGCGCGCGGCATCGAGGGAGTGCGCCCCGGCCGGCTGGCCAGCCTGCGCGACGTGCGGTTGTTCGAGGAATACGTCGATCGGCTGGATGGCCATCTGGACGTCCATGCCGAATGCCTGTACGCCGACGATGGCGGCGCGCAGTATGCGTTCCGCGTCGAGCATCGCGGCCGGCTGCTCGTCAGCGGCCGTGCTGCCGTCATCCACCCCATCACCTGAGCATCGAGCGAGTGTCGCCATGTCCGAAATCGTGAGTTCACGTCGCGCACTCGTCACCGGCGGCAGCGGCGAACTGGGCGGTGCGATCTGCCACGCGCTCGCCGACGCCGGCTGGCACGTGATCGTGCATGGCCACCAGAGCTTGACCCGGGCCGAGGAAATCGCGGCGGCGATCCGTGCGGCTGGCGGCAGCGCGCAAGCGATCGCGTTCGATGTCACCGACGCGGAAGTGACGCGTGCCGCGCTGGATGTGTTGTTGTCCGAAGGGGTGATCCACGCGGTGATCAACAATGCCGGCGTGCATGACGATGCGCCGATGGCCGGGATGAGCGGCGAACAATGGCATCGGGTCATCGACGTCTCGTTGCACGGTTTCTTCCACGTGACCCAGCCATTGCTGCTGCCGATGGCGCGCGCGCGCTTCGGGCGCATCGTGTCGGTCAGTTCGGTGGCGGCGCAGCTGGGCAATCGCGGGCAGACCAATTACGCGGCGGCGAAGGCGGCACTGCACGGCGCCAGCAGGTCGCTGGCGCGCGAGATGGCCTCGCGCGGCATCACCGTCAACGTGGTGGCGCCCGGCGTGATCGAGGGACGCATGGCCGACGCGGCGTTTCCGCCGGAACGCATCCGCGAGGTGGTGCCTGCGCAGCGCGCCGGCAAGCCGGAAGAGGTGGCCGCGCTGGTTGCGTTCCTGTGTTCGGATGCAGCCGGCTACATCAACGGCCAGGTGATAGGGGTCAACGGTGGCATGGGCTAGGCGGCGTCACGTCGCCGTTGACGGCTGAAGTACAGCAGCATCGGAGTGGTCATCATGGTGGTGACGATGGCCATCAGCAGCAGCAGGGTGAACATCTCGCGGCCGATCACGCCGGCATCGAGACCGATCTTCAGCACGATCAGCTCGACCATGCCGCGCGAGTTCATCAGCGAGCCGACCGCGAAACTGTCGCGCCAGCCATGGCCGCCAAGACGTGCGCCGAGCGCGCCGCCGATCACCTTGCCGGATACCGCGACGACGAGAATCAGCGCGAAGCGCCCAGCGCATCGCGCTGGAACGCGTCGACGCTGGTACTGAGACCGGTCAGCGCGAAGAACACCGGCATCAACGCGATCACCGCGACATGTTCAAGCCGCTCGATCAGCCCGGCCAGCAGCGCATCGTCGCGCGGCAGGCACAGGCCGAACACGAACGCGCCGAACACGGCGTGCAGATGCAGCCATTCGGTTATCGCGGCACAGCCCAGTGCGCCGATCAGCAGCACGGCGAGCACGCCGCCTGCCGGCTCTCCGTCCGCCGCGTGCCGCGCCAGCCAGCGCCGCAACAGCGGCCGCAGCACCCCGAAGCACAGCGCCAGCATGACGCCGACGCCAAGCACGCTGCGCCAGAACGGAGCCCAGTCGCCGTGCGCGGAGATCAGCGCGACGGTGAGTGCGAGCAGGATCCACGCCAACACGTCGGCCATCGCGGCGGCAGTGAGCGCAAGCTGGCCGACCGGTGTTTGCGTGACATGGCGATCCTTGAGGATGCGTGCCAGCACCGGCATCGCCGTGATCGCCAGCGAGGCCGCCATGAACAGCGCGAACGGCCAGTATCCGATGCCGGCGGGTGCGTAGCGTGCAAACAGTATCGGCGCGATCAACAGGGCCAGGCCGATCGGCAGCAGTACCGCGAACCCGCCGACCGCACCGGCCGCGCGCAAGGTCCGGCGCGCCCCGCCGGGCAGCCGCAGCTCGGCCCCGACGATGAACATGAAAAGCACCAGGCCGATCTGGCTCAGTCCATCCAGCGCCGGCAGGCTGGCCGGCGCGAACAGCCAGCTCTGCCACCCCGGTGCCAGGGCGCCGAATACCAGCGGACCCAGCATGAGGCCGGCGATCATCTCGCCGATCACCGGCGGCTGACCGATCCAGCGCAGCAGCCAGGCCAGACCCCGTGCCGTGAGCAGGATCACCACCAACTGCACCAGCAGCAGCGCGTGGCCCATGGCGTCAATCCGTCGGGGAGTTGACGACGATCGGCGCGCCGCGCGACCGGCGATGGCTCTCGAAGATATTGCCGTAGTGAAAGACCCGGCCGATCGTGTAGAAGGTGATGCGGGTGACATCGCCGACCGGATTGAAATGGCTGAGCCGGAAGTCGCCCTGGTAGCGCGACGCGATCGGCACCGAGACCACGCCGAGCTTTTTCTCGCGCGAGGCGGCGATCAGCAGCGCCGCCTCGAACACGAAGTTCTCCGCCGGCAAGTCGACCAGATCCAGCGCCGCCCGCGGATACCAGCGCTGGCCGCTCTGGGTGTCGGCGACCGGTTGCGCGCAGGCCCAGGAGATGCCCCAGTCGGCGACGGCGTTGGCGCGGCGGCGGCCCTTCGGCTGCTGCTCGCGATGGAGCAGGCGCGCACCGATCACGATGTGTCCGGGATATTGCGCAGCGGCCGCCACGATGCGCGGGATGTCGCTGGCCAGGTGCTGGCCGTCGCCATCCATCGTCAGCACCGCCTCGTAGCCCTGCCGCAGCGCTTCGCGAAAGCCGTGGCGCAGCGCGTCGCCCTTGCCGTGCCGCTCGCGATGCCGCAGCAAGGTCACCGGCAATGCGGCGACGATGTCCGGCGTGCGGTCGTTGGAGCCGTCGTCGATCACGATCACCGGTGCGCCGAGTGACAGTACGGACTCGACCACCGACTGGATCGCGGCTTCCTCGTTGAGGCAGGGGATCAGCACGCACCAGCGTGGGACAACGGTATTCAAGCGACCAGCTCCTTTCAGACATGATCCATGTCGATCTGCAGTCCCAGTGTAGCGGCTGCCGCCAGCTGGCAACGCCCCTCGCGGCCGCGGGCCAGTCCGGCCAGCAGCGGCAGGCTGGCCGCCGACGGGTTGCCGTCGCGCCAGCCGGCCAGCGGCTCTTCCAGCGCACTTTCCGGGCACGCCGACGTCAGCTGCAGATCGAGCCGGGCCAGCGTCGTGCTGCCGCGTTCGGGCGCCAGTACCAGTGCGCAGGCGAACGGCTGGCGGCAACCGGTGGCCTCGCCCAGCGGTCCGCTGCCTGCGGTATCGACGCAGACCAGCAGCACGGCGCGCTGTTCCGCCAGCACCTGGCTGGCGGCTTCAAGCAGGCCGGCGCCGAAACTGTAGTGCTGCGCGGCGACCGCCGTGGAAGGCGCATGACAACCGGTGGCGATCGTCCAGTAGCCGACCGGTGCGTTGTGCACCGAATTGTGGAAGCGGATCGGCGACAGCTCGGCCGGCGCCTGCGCCAGCGTGGCGCACATGTAGTCGGTGATCGGCTGGTCGCCATGCGAAGAGGCGAATACGCAGGCCAGCGCGGCTGCGTCGCGGCCGCTCATCGCGACGGCCTGCCCGGCCACTTCGATCGCCAGCAGCACGCTTTCCGGTGCGCGCCGGCGTTCGTTCGGCGGCAAGGTGGCGGCGTCGGGCCGGCCCGGCGGCGGCATGGGCGTGGCACCGCCGAGCAAACTCTGCAGTGCGGCGAAATCGGCCAGTTGCGGCGACCACAGGCCGACGCCTTCCACGTAAATGCGCAGGACACTCATGCGGCGAATCCCGCTCGGGCGAACGCGAGGCAGGCGTTGTTGCCGCCGAAGCCGAACGAGTTGCTGAGCGCCACGTCGACGCGCTGCTGCTCGTTGCGCCACGCAAAGGACGCGCCGCAGAACGGATCGGGCGTGTCGCCGCCGAGGTTGCCGGGGATCAGGCCGTGCTCGATCGCCAGCAGTGCGATGGCGGCCTCGACGATGCCGGCGGCGCCCAGTGTGTGGCCGGTGAAGCCCTTGGTGGAACTGGCCCGGGTCCGGGCCGGAAACGCGCGGCCGACCAGCGCGGCCTCCACTTCGTCGTTCTTCTGGCTGGCGGTGCCGTGCAGGTTGATGTAGTCGACCTGGCTCGCATCGAGCCCGGCGCGGGCCAGCGCATCGCGCAGCGCCAGCTCGGCACCGAGCCCGTCCGGATGCGGCGTGGACATGTGGTGCGCGTCGCTGGCTTCGCCGTAGCCGAGCAGCTGCGGCGCGCCGGGCGCGGTGTCGATCCGTTCCAGCAAGGCGAAGCCGGCGGCCTCGCCGATCGAGATGCCGTCGCGCGCGGCGTCGAACGGGTGGCACGGCGTGGGCGACACCAGCTCCAGCGCGTTGAAGCCGAACAGCACGCTGTCGCACAAGGTATCCACGCCGCCGACCACCGCCGCATCGATCAGGCCGAGCCGGATCATCCGCTCGGCACTGGCGAACACCTTGGCGCTGGACGAGCAGGCGGTGGAGACGGTCAGGCACGGCCCTGCCAGCCCCAGCGCCGTCGCCACGAAGGCGGCCAGCGAATGGGGGGCGTGGATCGCCGGTCGCAGCATGTCGTCGACAAATCCGCCATCGGCGTCGAGCCGGCGGTACGCCTCTTCGGTGGCGCCGATGCTGGCGGTGGAGGTGCCCAGCAACACCGCGATGCGCGCGGCGCCGTAACGCACGCATGCGGCCTGCACGCGCTCGAGGAAACCGTCCTGATGCAGGCCCAGCCACGCCAGCTGGTTGTTGCGGCATGCCCAGGCGCCGAGCGCGGCAGGCAGCACGACGTCTTCGGCGCCATCGACGCGCCCGATCCAGCATGCCAGCGGCGCGCTGCTGAAGTCGTTCGGCCGCAATCCGCTGCGCGCGGCGCGCAGCGCGTCGAGATGCGCTGCGCGGCCCTGGCCGATGGCGGTAGTAGCGGTGTAGGCGGTAACCGCGAGGGGTGTCATCAGATCGGGCATCGGGAAAGCCTAACGGGCACCCCGTGACTTGCCTAGCCTGCGGGCAGGTCACCACACAGGCGGCCGTTCAGCGTGATCGCGATTGCATGAAGCTACCGCGAATGCAGCGCCGGGGACTAAGCTGATGTACTTCTCTGCACGACAAATACCGTCCACTCCATGCCTGCCGCACAAAGCCCCTGGCGCTATCTGCGCGATCGCGACATCCAGCATGCGGCCCTGGTGACCGTGCTGGCGGTGTTGCTGAGTGCCGGCCTGGTCTGGCTGGGCTACCTGATTCATGTCTGCCGGGTGGCCGCGCGTAGCCCGCCGGCACCGCCGCGACGAATGATCGCGCTGGTGTTCGGTCGGCGGCTCGAGAACGACGTACCGGGGCACGACTACCAGCTGCGTCTGCGTCGCGTGCTGGCCATGGCAGCGCAGGAACAGACCGACCATGTCTTGCTGCTCGGCGGTTGCAGCGGCGGTCCGTGCAGCGAGGCCGCGGCTGGCCATGCCTGGTTGCTGCAGCACGGCCTGTCCGCCGGCGTGCGGATGGAACTGGAACAGGATTCGGTCGACTCGCTGGAGAACCTGCGCCATGCGCGTCGCCTGCTGCAGGCGCAAGCGGATAGCGCCGAGCTGCCGCCGGTGGCCCTGGTCACCAGCCGCTATCATCTTGCCCGTTGTCTGATGCTGGCGCGCCGGCTCGGTTTCGACGCCATGCCGATCGCCGCCGAGTCCGTCATGCCGTGGCATGGACGCTATCCGCGCCTGCTGCTGGCCGAGTCGGGCTTTCTGATGTGGACCGACCTGGGCTTGCGCTGGGCGCGGCTGATCGGTCATCGGCGGATGCACGACCGGATCAGTTGATGGTGCCGGCTGCGAGCCACGGCTCCCGCAGTCTTGTGCGCTTGGCGATGTCCCTGCAGACTGCGCGGGCCGCGCAGCTTGCCGGCTATCCAGGGGGAATAGCATGCCGCGTTCACGACTGCTGTCGCTGTTGCTGCTGCCTTTGCTGTTGCTGACCATGGCATTCCGCCAGGTGCCGTTGGCTGATCCTCCGCCGATCGACGTGCCAGCCGGTTTGACCGCGGTGCAGGTAAGCAAGGCAGTCAAGGGCGCACTGATGGGTCGAGGTTGGGCGGTCACGTCCGAACAGGCCGATGGCATCGATTCGACCCTGACCGGGAATGACTACACCGCGAACATCCATGTCGCCTTCGATACCCGCCAGATCAAGATCACCTATGTCGGCAGCACCAACCTCAAGTACGAAGTGAAGAAAAATGGCCAGCGCATGATCCACACCAACTACATGGGCTGGATGCGCTACCTGAGTGGCGACATCGGCCGCGATCTGGAGCTGATTTCCGCCGGTGCGGACTCAATGCCGACCGCCGCTCCAGCCGGCTGACGGCAGGCGGCATGCCGATCCCGACGGCCCCGTATCGGGGTCGTCGTCGTTTGAGCGCGCGCGGCGTCTCGCCGCATCCACCGTGCGCGCCGCCTTGCTAAGCTCGTCTCTTGTCGTCGAAACCCGGGACCTTGATGAGCCAGCAAGCCGATCTTGCCGAAAGCTTCCTGCGCGGACTGCAGGACCGCATCTGTGCCGCGATCGAGCAGATCGATGGCGGTGCACGCTTCGAGGAGGACGCGTGGCAGCGCCCGGCCGGTGGCGGCGGACGTACCCGCGTGCTGCGCGACGGTGCAGTGTTCGAGCAGGCCGGCATCAACTTCTCGCGAGTCAGCGGCAGCCAGCTGCCGCCCAGCGCCACCGCGCACCGGCCCGAGCTGGCCGGCGGCAGTTTCATCGCCACCGGCGTCTCGCTGGTGCTGCACCCGAAGAATCCGCATGTGCCGACCACGCATGCGAACGTGCGTTATTTCGAAGCCAGCAAGGAAGGCGTGGAACCGGTGTGGTGGTTCGGCGGCGGCTTCGACCTCACCCCGTTCTATCCGGTAGATGAGGACGTGGTGCACTGGCACACGGTGGCGTGCGACTTGTGCGAGCCGTTCGGCGCGGATGTCTATCCGCGCTACAAGCGCTGGTGCGACGAATATTTCTATCTGAAACACCGCGACGAGACGCGCGGCGTCGGCGGCCTGTTCTACGACGATCTCAATCAGGGCGGCTTCGAGCGCTGCTTCGCGTTCACCCGTGCGGTGGGCGAGGGCTTCCTCGATGCGTACCTGCCGATCGCCGAGCGCCGCAAGGACACGCCGTACGGGGAACGCGAACGCGAGTTCCAGCTGTACCGGCGCGGCCGCTACGTGGAGTTCAACCTGGTCTACGACCGCGGCACGCTGTTCGGCCTGCAATCCGGCGGCCGCACCGAGTCGATCCTGATGAGCCTGCCGCCGCGGGTGCGCTTCGAATATGCGTACCAGCCCGAAACCGGCTCGACCGAGGCGAAGCTGGCCGACTACCTCAAGCCCCGCGACTGGCTCCCGCTGCCGTAGGAGCCCGCTCGCGGGCGATGCCTTTGCTTTGATCTTTCCTACCCAACATCAGAGCAACGGCATCGCCCGCGAGCGGGCTCCTACCAGGGTGATTTGCCTTACGGCGTCGCGCCGCTGAACTTCACCGGCGTGGCGCCTTTGACCGGGCCGATCTGCGCGCTGTCGCTGACCTTCAGCACCACCTCGCGCCTGAACTCCAGCGTGCCCTGCACCACCGCATGCGGGCCGATCACCACCAGCGGCGTGCGGCTGTTGAAGTTGAACCAGCCACTGGGCTTGTCGACCAGGATGCCGCCTTCGACATGCGAATTGGCACCCACGGTGATGTCCCCGCCGACCGTCTCGATGCCGCCGGCCACATGGGCATCGTCCAGCACGATCTTGCCATTGACGTTGCCGAGCTTGCCGCCGACATCGGCACCCTGCGCCAGCTGAATGCTGCCGTTGACGGCGTTCACCTCGCCGCTGACCCGGCTGGCGCGGCCCATGCTGACCGCACCGTTGACCGTGCCCAGTTCGCTGGCCTGCGCCTTGTCGCCCAGTTCGACGGCGCCGTTGACGGTGCTGGCCTTGTGCACCACGGCGCCGCCGGCGATATGTACCGAGCCGTTGACCGTGCTGACGTCGCCGGCCTGCTGGCCGGCTTCGACCTGCACCGTGCCGTTGACCTTGTCGATATCGTTGTCGCGCGCGGTCGCCAGCAGCGGCAGGCCCAGCACGAGCGCGGTGAGGATGAGAATCGTCGGGGAACGACGCATGGCAATCTCCATCATGATGGGTAGTGGCATATAGGATGCTCCGCCGGCGCAACCGGTTTAGCATGACCTGTGGCAGGGGCCGCATTTGACGATGCCGGGGCTGGCCTGCACCATTCCCGATTTACCTCATCCTTTTGAGCGCGCCCATGCACAAGCTCGTACTGATCCGTCACGGCCAATCCCAGTGGAACCTCGACAACCGTTTCAGCGGCTGGGCCGACGTCGACCTCACCGCGCTAGGCATGGCCGAGGCGCAGGAAGCCGGGCGATTGCTGCAGGCCGAGGGTTTCGCGTTCGACGTGGCGCATACCTCGGTGCTCAAGCGCGCCGTGCGCACGCTGTGGGGCGTGCAGGACGCGATGGATCTGATGTGGCTGCCGGTACTCACCGACTGGCGCCTCAACGAGCGCCACTACGGCGCGCTGACCGGCCTCAACAAGGCGGAGACGGCGGCGAAGTACGGCGAGGATCAGGTCAAGATCTGGCGCCGCAGCTACGACATCCCGCCGCCGCCGCTGGAGCGCAGCGCCAACGAGTCGGTGCACGATCCGCGTTACGCCACGCTGGCTCCGAAAGAGATTCCCGACACCGAATGCCTGAAAGACACCGTGGCCCGCGTGCTGCCGTACTGGCACGAGGTGCTGGCGCCGACGATCCGCGCCGGCCAGCGCGTGCTGGTGGCCGCGCACGGCAATTCGCTGCGGGCGCTGGTGAAATACCTGGACGACATATCCGACGAGGCCATCGTCGAGCTGAATATTCCCAACGGTGTGCCGCTGGTGTACGAGTTCGACGAGAAGCTCCAGCCGCTGCGCCACTACTATCTCGGCGACGCCGACGCGATCGCGGCGAAGATGGCAGCGGTGGCGAACCAGGGCAAGGCGAAGTAAGCCGCCTCGCCGCATTCCTGTAGGAGCCCGCTGGCGGGCGATGCTCTTCGCTCTTTTCCGCGATCCTCGTCCCTTGTCTCTCGCCAAAAGCATCGCCCGCCAGCGGGCTCCTACCAGAGCTCGCGTAGGTTGGCATGAGCGCGGCGAAGCCGGGGACGCGCCTGCGACTCTTCACGAACTCCTGGCATCGTCGATGGGTGACAAACATCAGTCGCCCGCGCAGGTCCGCCGCACTATCCTGACGACCTGCCCACCCACCGGACCGCGCCATGCCCGCGCACCTGACCAACTACCTCGTCATGCTGCCGATCCTCGCCTGGATCGTGTGGCGCCGCGTCAGCCGCCAGTTCGGCCGGCAGCCGATCCAGCGCAAGCGGATGATCTTCCGCATCGTGGTGTTCTCGATCCTCGGCGGCGTGCTCGCGCTCAGCGGGCTGCACAAGATCGAACTGGCCGAGGGACTGCTCGGCGGTGCATTGACCGGCGGTGCGATCGGCCTGCTTGGCCTGCGTCTGACCCGTTTCGAAGCGGACCCGGCCAAGGGCGATTGCTACGTGCCGAATTCGTGGATCGGCGCGCTGCTCACCGTGCTGGTGCTCGGGCGCCTGGCCTGGCGCATGATGGTGCTGTGGCCGCAGCTGCAGCATGCCTCGACGGCAGCTTCCGACCCGATGACGGGTTATTCGGGACAGCCGATGGGCTACGCCTCCAGCCCGCTGACCATGCTGGTGCTGGGCTTGTACGTCGGTTACTACATCGTGTATTTCACCGGCCTGCTGATCCATCACCGCCGTTTCCAGCGCACGCATCCGGTCACGACGGCGGCTTGAGGATGCTCTGATCCCTTCAACGCCGGCGATGATTCACGGCACGATGCTCACGTCGATCTCGATCGGGTAAGTGGCGCTGTCGGGCAACTTCGGTGGCGCCGGCAGCGTCATCCTGCCCAGGCTGGCGGCGAGACAGTCGGCGACCGGCGTGGCCGGCTGCGCCTCGATCCGGCCTGGCTTGCCGTCCGGCGAAACGTCCGCGACCACGGTGAACGGCGACTTGTCCGCAGGCGTATTGCTGACGATGCAGGCTTTCAGGGCGGCAGCGAACGGATCGTTGATGCGCTCCCACAACTGCTTCTGATAAGCCGGGCCGGTGTTGCCGGCCTCCACCAGTTTGCCCTGCATCACGCGCGCGGCGAAGCTGTCGCCGGAGGTTCCCTGCGGAGTGCCCAGCAGCAGGGCAAGAGCGAGAAGGGTGGACATGGGCGATTCCGTCAGCGATGGGCAGCAGGCAAGTCAGGCGGCCACGTTAGCAGTTCGGCCGCGGCGGTTCATTCGGCCCGGTGTGGCAGCGCCAGATACTCCTCGCTCTGCATCTCGATCAGGCGTGACTCGGTGCGGCCGAATTCCGCACGCAGGCGTTCGCCGTCGTACAGCTCGGTGATCGGGGCGGCGGCGGACAGCACCAGCTTGACGTGACGGTCGTAGAACTCGTCCACCAACTGCACGAAGCGCTTTGCGGCGTCTTCGCTGTAGATGCTGAACTGCGGCACGTTGGCGATGATGATCGCCGGACCGGCCTTGGCCAGCGCGATGTAGTCGGCCACGGCGCGGGGGCCTTCGCACAGCGCGGCGAAATCGAACCACAGGATGTCGTCGGCGCGCTTGCGGTAGGGAATGTCGCGGCCGTTGATGTGCAGCACACCATTCCGTTGCACGGTGCCGCCGGCCTGGCTGGCGAAGATGCGTTCCAGTACGCGGTGCGCCTCGGCACCGGGCGGCGTGAGATACACCGGCGCCTGCGTCAGCGCGCGCAGGCGCCAGTCGTGCGAGGAGGCCATTTCGATCACGTGGCAGCGCCGCTCGATCAGCGCGATCGCGGGCAGGAAGCGCGCGCGCTGCAGGCCGTCCTTGTACAGGTTCGCGGGCGCGGTATTGGAGGTGGTGACCAGGGTCACACCACGCGCGAACAACGCATCGAGCAGGTTGGCCAGGATCATCGCGTCGCCGATGTCGTTGACCAGGAACTCGTCCAGGCACAGCACGCGGCAGCGCGAAGCGAGTCCGGCCGCGACATCGACCAGCGGACTCTGCCGCTCGCCCAGCGCGCGCAGGCTCTCGTGCACTTCGCCCATGAAGCGGTGGAAGTGCCGGCGCAGCACCACACCGTGCGGCAGGCTGGCCGCGAACAGATCCATCAGAAAGGTCTTGCCGCGGCCGACCGTGCCCCACAGGTACAAGCCGGGCACCGCTTCGGGGGTCTCGTTGCCGAGCAGGGATTTCAGTCGGCCGAACAGGCCATTGCCATTGCCGGGGTCGGGTTGCACGCACAGCGCCGCGTGCATGCGGTCGAATTCGGGCAGCAGCGCCAGCTGAGTCGGGTCGGCTTCCCAGCGATGCGCGGCGACGCCTTCCAGATAGCGCGCACTGGGCGCGAGCGGCGGGGTTTCACTCATGGAACGACGTCTTGGATGGGGTTGATCGACGAGCAGCTGAGGCGGGGACGGCCTGCCTCACGATGGACGTGGCGGCGGCAGCCAGTCGCGCACAGCGTGTTTCACGGCACCGCGCAGGTCCATCAGCCGGCGATGGAAGAAGTGGCCGGTCTCGGGCATGCGTATCAGTTCCGGCGGCGCCGCGAGGCTGTCGATCCAGTCGTACACGGCCTGCGGTTCGACCACTTCATCTTCCTCGCCCATCACCACCAGCCACGGGCAGCCGGGCGGGGTGACCGATTCGAACGACCAGCGGCCGGCGGGCGGGGCGATGCTGATCAAGGCGCTGGCATGCAGCCGGGCGGCACGGTGGATGGTGACGTAGCTGCCGAACGAGAAGCCGGCCAGCCAGAGTGCATCGTCCGGCCGCGTGCGGCGCACCCAGGCCACCACGGCGGCGAGATCGTCGCCCTCGCCGGCACCGTTGTCATGCACGCCGGCGGAAGCGCCGGTGCCGCGGAAGTTGAAGCGTACGGTATCCAGCCCGGACTCGCGCAGTGCGCGTTCGACCATCGTCACCACCTTGTTGTGCATGGTGCCGCCCTGCGCCGGGTTCGGGTGGCAGACCACCGCGACGCCGCGGCGTGCGCAGGCCGGTTCGGCGACCTCGCTGATGGTTTCCAGCTTGCCGGCGGGGCCGTCGAGCATGAAACTGGCGGCGATATCGGGAAAGCTGGCAGGTTCGGTGGAGAGCTCGGTGGGATTCATGTACGCGATGATAACCGCCACTGCGATTCGCCGCCGCGGGTGGCGTCGATGAACCATCTGGCGCATGCGTTGCTCGCCGGCGACGACGAGTGGCTGCAGCTGGGCGGGATGCTGGGCGACTTCGTGCACGGCCAGCCCGATCCGCAGCTGCTGCCGCCGCAGGTGATCGCCGGCATCCGCCTGCATCGTGCGATCGACGTATATACCGATGCCCATCCCGACGTCTTGGCAGCCAAGGCGCTGCTGCCGCCGCCGTACCGGCGCTATGCCGGAATCCTGCTGGACATGTGGTTCGATCATTGCCTGGCGCGGGATTTCCCGCGCTGGAGTACGCAGCCGCTGGACCAGCGTTCGGCAGCATTGCGGGCATTGCTGCACCGTCACGATGCGTTGCTGCCGCCGGCGTTGCGGCGTTTCCGTGGCTACATGGACGCGCATGGGCTGCCAGCGGGCTACGCCGATCGCGCGACGCTGGGGTGGGCGCTGGCAGGCATCGGACAGCGCCTGAGCCGGGCCAATCCGCTGGATTCGGCTTTGCCGGTGCTGGTGCAACGGGAACTTGCGCTGCAGGGGCGCTTCGACGCGTTCTTTCCGCAGCTGCAGGAGTTTGCGCGGGCGTGGGTGGAGGGGCAGGTGGCGTGAGTGGGGGATGGCGCAAGCACCCGGCCCTCACCCCCACCTTCTCCACACGGGGGAGAACGGGCAAACGAAAACGCCGCCCGAAGGCGGCGTCGATTCGATTCGATTGAGGCCTGGCTTACTTGGCCTGATCGACAATCCAGTGCACGGCGTTCTTTACCTGCTCGTCGGTGAGCGCCGGGTTGCCGCCCTTCGGCGGCATGAAGTTGCCGTCCGGGCCGTGGTAACCGTCGATCGCATGCTTGACCAGGGTGTCGATGCCCTGCGCGATGCGCGGGCTCCACATGGCCTTGTTGCCGACCTTGGGGGCGCCCGCCACGCCGGCGGTATGGCAGCTGGTGCACAGGTGGTCGAAGATCGCCTTGCCGTCGGTGGTGCCGCCGTAGGCGACCTGCGAGGCTGCGGCCTTGGCGGCGGCATCGGCGGCAGCCTGCATCGCGGCGCGGCCGGTGTTGCCGGCGTAGACGGCGCCGGCCGGCGCGATCCGCGCGGCGACCGTTGCCGGTTGGTTCGGGTTGGTTTCCTGCGGCTCGTGCTCGTAAATCGCCAGTGCCGTGAAGATCAGCACCACCGTCAATACCGCCAGACCGCCGATCATGACCGAAAACTGGCGCAGGACGCTCTGATCGGATTTGCTCATGGGACCACTCACGCACGTACTCCTGTCAGTGGGCAGCGCGGAACGCCACGATGGCGGCTCCGACCTGCCTGAATGCCTGTACTGTTGCACCGGTCTGGCGAACTCATCCCGGTGCGGATTGCCGTACCGATGGACGTACGACACGAATGCCACCTGCCGCCAGACCCCTGGGGTCGGAAGGCAACAAGTCGCGGATTATAGACGAAGCGCGCGGCAAGTTTCAGGCCGGCGACGCCAGATTGTCGTGCCGGCACCGCGGCCTGCGCAGCCCGCGCGGTGCCCGAAGATGGCTTCGCAACAGCCGTCAGCCATGCCATCGGTCATGCCCCGCATGTGTCAACCGGCATTGTTCAAGTTCGTTCAACTGCCCTTATGCTGTCATTCGAGAGGCGTTTCCCGGTGCTGTTCCGTGCGGTATGGCCTGACAAACGCCAGACACATCACAGACGCATGCTGCGTTGCTGAGTGCCGGTTGACCGCACCGTCCAGTCCAGGAGTTTTACATGTCGCGTTTTTGGAAGATCGCGTTGATCGTCATTGCCGTGATCATCGTGGCCGTCGTGGGTTTTCGCCTGTTGCACAAGCCGGCCGGACCGGCCTCGGCGCAAACCGCCGGCAAGGGCAAGGACGGCAAGGATGAAACGCCGCCGGTGCCGGTCACCGTGGTGCCGGTGGTCAAGCAGAATGTGCCGGTCTATCTGACCGCGCTTGGGACGGTGCAGGCGCTGAACACGGTCACCGTGAACCCGCAGGTGGGCGGCCAGCTGCTCAGCCTCGACTTCACCGAAGGCCAGCCGGTCAAGAAAGGCCAGGTGCTGGCGCAGATCGACCCGCGCACCTACCAGGCGGCGTATGACCAGGCGCTGGCGAAGCAGCATCAGGATCAGGCGTTGCTGGACACCGCGAAAAGCAACCTCTTGCGCAACCAGGATCTGATCGCCAAGGGCTATATCTCCAAGCAGGATATGGACACCTTGCGCAACACGGCAGCCCAGTACCAGGCCGCGGTGGCGGCCGACGCGGCCAATATCCGCGACAGCCAGGTGCAGCTGGCCTACACCAAGGTGATCTCGCCGATCGACGGCCTGGCCGGCATCCGCGGCGTGGATCCGGGCAATGTGGTCACCACCAGCACGGCGATCGTCACGCTGACGCAGCTGCAGCCGATCAATGTCATGTTCACCCTGCCCGAGCAGAACCTCGACATGGTGCGCGGCGCCGCCTCTCAGGCCGGCGCGGTGCTGCAGGTGACCGCGCTCGACCGCACCGATGCCCATCCGATCGCCAGCGGCGGCGTGCTGAAGGTGATCGACAACCAGATCGACGCCACCACCGGCACGTTCCGCCTCAAGTCGGAATTTCCGAACGCCAAGAACGAGCTGTGGCCGGGCCAGTTCGTCAACGTGCAATTGCTGGTCAATACGGTCGATGGCGGCCTGGTGATTCCGGCACAGGCGGTGCAGCGCGGTCCCGATGGCGACTATGTCTACCAGGTGCAGGCCGACCACACGGTCAAGATGCAGCCGGTGGTGGTCGCCGGCGAAGTGGGCGACAGCCACGTGATGATCGGCAGCGGCCTCAAGGCCGGCGAGCAGGTGGTCACCGAAGGACAGTTCCGCCTGAAGCCGGGCAGCAAGGTCAATGCGTTGAAGCCGGGCGAAGTGCCGCCGGCGCCGACCGCGGAACAGCTCGACAAAGCCAAGAAAAACAGCATGGGCGGTGGTCGACGTCATTGATGACGGGCCGGTGCTCCAACCAGTGCGCCGGCACCACTGTCGCGATGAACCTGGCCGCGGTGCGGCCATGATCGCGGCTGAAGCCGCTCCACCACGTTACGGATAGCCATGGGATTCTCGACCCTCTTCATTCGCCGGCCGATCGCCACCTCGCTGTTGATGGTGGCGGTGCTGCTGCTCGGCATCCTCGGCTACCGCCAGTTGCCGGTGTCCGCGTTGCCGGAGATCGAGGCGCCCAGCCTGGTGGTGAGTACCCAGTATCCGGGTGCCAGCGCCAATACCATGGCATCGCTGATCACCACGCCGCTGGAGCGCAACCTGGGGCAGATCTCCGGTCTCAGCATGATGAGTTCGGACTCGGCCGCCGGGTTGTCCACCATCGTCCTGCAGTTCGCGATGGACAGGGACATCGACATCGCCGCGCAGGACGTGCAGGCCGCGATCAACCAGGCCAAGGGCACGCTGCCGGGCAACCTGCCGTACCCGCCGGTGTACAACCGGGTCAATCCGGCCGACGCGCCCATCCTCACCCTCAAACTCACCTCGACCAGCCGCCAGTTGCGCGAGGTGAACGATCTGGCCGACTCGATCATCGCGCAGAAGTTGTCGCAGGTGCAGGGCGTTGGCCTGGTCTCGATCGCCGGCAACGTGCGCCCGGCCGTGCGCGTGCAGGTGAATCCGGCGCAGCTGTCCAACCTCGGGCTGACCCTGGAAGACGTGCGCAGCGCGTTGACCCAGGCCAACGTCAACGCGCCCAAGGGTACGCTGAACGGCAAGACGCAGAGCTACTCGATCGGCACCAACGACCAGCTGTCCGACGCGTCCGAATACAAGAGCAGCATCATCAGCTACAAGAACAACTCGCCGGTGCGCCTGTCCGACGTGGCCAACGTGGTCGACGGGGTCGAGAACGACCAGCTCGCCGCGTGGGCGAACGGCAAGCCGGCGGTGCTGCTGGACGTGCGTCGCCAGCCCGGCGCCAACATCGTGCAGACGGTGGCGCAGATCCGCGCCGTGCTGCCGGAACTGCGTGCCGCGCTGCCGGCCGACGTGCACCTGGACGTGTTCGCCGATCGCACGGTGACCATCCAGGCCTCCGTGCACGACGTGGAATTCACGCTGCTGCTGACCATCTTCCTGGTGGTGGCCGTGATCTTCGTGTTCCTGCGCCGGCTGTGGGCCACGATCATCCCGTCGGTGGCGGTGCCGCTGTCGCTGCTGGGCACGTTCGGTGTGATGGCGTTCACCGGCATGTCGCTGGACAACCTCTCGCTGATGGCGCTTACGGTGGCCACCGGTTTCGTGGTCGACGATGCGATCGTGATGATCGAGAACATCGTGCGCTACATCGAGCAGGGCAAGAGCGGCCAGGAAGCGGCCGAGATCGGCGCCAAGGAAATCGGTTTCACCGTGCTGTCGCTGACCGTGTCGCTGGTAGCGGTGTTCCTGCCGCTGCTGCTGATGCCCGGCGTCACCGGCCGGCTGTTCCACGAATTCGCCTGGGTGCTGACCATCGCGGTGACCATCTCGATGCTGGTGTCGCTGACGCTGACGCCGATGATGTGCGCCTACCTGCTCAAGCCGGACCAGCTGCCGGTCACTGATGAGGGATGGGGCGACGACGCGCACGAACGTCATGCTGCGGCGGGAAAGCGCACGGTGTGGTCGCGCACGGTCGATCTTTACGCCAACACGCTGGACTGGGTGCTCGATCATCGCCAGCTGACCATGCTGGTGGCGGCGGCGGCGGTGGTGCTCACCGTGTTCCTGTACGTCGTGATACCGAAGGGTTTGCTGCCGGAGCAGGACACCGGCCTGATCACCGGCGTGGTACAGGCCGACGACAACATCGCGTTCCCGCAGATGCAGGACCGCACCAAGGCCGTCGCCGAGGCACTGCGCAAAGATCCGGCCGTGGCCGGCGTAGCCGCGTTCATCGGCGCCGGCACCATCAACCCCACCCTCAACCAGGGTCAGCTCAGCATCGTGCTGAAGGATCGCGGTAGCCGCGATGGTCTGGACGCGTTGCTGCCGCGACTGCAGCAGGCCGTGGCGGACATTCCCGGCGTCGCGCTGTACCTGAAGCCGGTGCAGGACGTCACCCTGGACAGCCGCGTCGCCGCCACCGAATACCAGTATTCGCTGTCCGACGTGAATTCGACGGAGCTGGCCAAGTACGCCGGGCAGATGACCCAGGCGATGCGCCAGCGGCCGGAGCTGTCCGATGTCGACAACAACCTCGCCAACAACGGCAATGCGCTGAAACTCAGCATCGACCGCGAAAAGGCCAGCCGCCTCGGCGTGCCGGTGCAGACCATCGACGACACCTTGTACGACGCGTTCGGCCAGCGCCAGATCTCGACTATCTTCACCCAGCTCAACCAGTACCGCGTGGTGCTGGAAGTGGCGCCGGAGTTCCGCTCCAGCGACGACCTGCTGAACAAGCTGACCGTGCGCGGCAACGGCAACGGCGCGCTTACCGGCAGCAACGCCACCAGCTTCGGCCAGCTCAAGTCGAGCAACTCGGCGACGCCGTCGGGCATCGGCAACGCCGGCAACGTAGGCTTCCAGCTCGGCGGCGGCGGCACCATTCCGTTGTCATCGCTGGTCAGTGCGCAGGTCACCAGCGCGCCGCTGGTGGTCAGCCATCAGCAGCAGCTGCCGGCGGTGACGCTGGCGTTCAACGTGGCGGCGGGCTACTCGTTGTCCGACGCGGTGTCGGCGATCCACCAGGTCGAGGCACAGCTCAACTTCCCGCCGCAGGTGCGCGGCGAGTTCGTCGGCAAGGCGGCCGAGTTCACCTCCTCGCTGGGCGACGAGGTGCTTCTGCTGCTGGCGGCGATCGTGGTGATCTACATCGTGCTGGGCGTGCTGTACGAGAGCTACATCCATCCGCTGACGATCATCTCCACCCTGCCGCCGGCCGGCGTCGGCGCGCTGCTGGCGCTGCTGATGTGCGGCATGAGCCTGTCGGTGGATGGCATCGTCGGCATCGTGCTGCTGATCGGCATCGTCAAGAAAAACGCGATCATGATGATCGACTTCGCGATCGAGGCCCGCCGCACCGGGCTGAATGCGCGCGATGCGATCCGCCGCGCCTGCCTGCTGCGCTTCCGCCCGATCATGATGACCACCGCTGCGGCCATGCTGGGCGCCTTGCCGCTGGCGCTGGGCAACGGCATCGGCGCCGAACTGCGCCGCCCGCTCGGCGTGTCGATCGTCGGCGGCCTGCTGCTGTCGCAGCTGGTGACGCTGTACACCACGCCGGTGATCTACCTGTACATGGAGCGTTTCTCCGACTGGCTGGCCGTGCGCCGCGAGCGGCGTGCGCTGGCGCGCGCGCAGGCCGACGGCACGGCGTGATCGATCGCGCCCTTCGCGTCCGGGCAGCGCGAAGCGGTCGCCCGGCAACTCCCGCCGATCAACCTTTTCGCGGCATGGACGTTGATGCTGGGATGATTCGTTCACGCGTCATCCGCCATACCTCCGCCAGCTCTCCGCTCACGTTGAAGCCATGAACATTTCCGGCACCTTCATCCGCCGTCCGATCGGCACCTCGTTGCTGGCGGCCGGGCTGTTGGTGGTCGGCATGATCTGCTACTTCCTGCTCGGCGTGGCGGCGTTGCCGAACATGCAGTTTCCGGCGATCTTCGTGCAGGCCAGCCAGGCCGGCGCGGATGCCAACACGATGGCCTCCACCGTGGCCGCGCCGCTGGAGCGCCACCTGGGCCAGGTGCCCGGCATCGAGACCATGCGCTCGTCCAGTTCCGAGGGCAGCACGTTCGTCTTCATGATGTTCGACAACGGCACCAACCTGGATGCCGCCGCGCGCGAAGTGCAGGCGGCGATCAACGCGGCGGCGCCGGATCTGCCGACCGGGCTCAACGGGGCGCCCAGCTACGAAAAGGCGAATCCGAACGACGATCCGATCATCGCGCTGGCATTGACCTCGGGCACGCAGTCGGCCGCCGACTTGTACAACACCGCCGACTCCTTGCTGGCGCAGCGGCTGCGCCAGCTGCCTGGCGTGTCCTCGGTGGAGATCGCCGGCGCCGCCACGCCGGCGATCCGGGTCGACGTGAACCTGCGCGCCTTGAACGCGATGGGGCTGTCGCCGGATCAATTGCGCAATGCGCTGAGCGCCGCCAACGTGACGTCGCCGGAGGGCTTTCTGTCCGACGGCAAGACCACCATGTCGATCACCGCCACCGCCCAGCTGCATACGGCGGACGAATTTGCCCAGCTGGTGATCGCCAGCCACAACGGCACGCCGGTGCGGCTCTCCGACGTGGCCAAGGTCTACGCCGGCCAGCAGGACGCGTACCAGGCCGCCTGGTTCCACGGCAAGCCGGCCGTGCTGATGTACGTCTTCAAGAAGGCCGACGCCAACGTCATCGCCACCGTCGATCTGGTCCGCAACCAGCTGCCGCTGCTGCGCGATTACCTGCAGCCAGGCACGGTGCTGACGCCGTTCTTCGACGGCACGCCGACCATCCGTGCCTCGCTGCACGAGGTGCAGGCGACCTTGCTGATTTCGCTGGCGATGGTGATCCTGACCATGGCGCTGTTCCTGCGCCGGCTGGCGCCCACCCTGATCGCCGCGGTGGCGGTGCCGCTGTCGCTGGCCGGCGCGTTCGTGGTGATGTACATCCTGGGCTACACGCTCAACAACCTCACCCTGCTGGCGCTGGTGATCGCGATAGGTTTTGTGGTGGACGATGCGATCGTGGTGATCGAGAACATCATCCGCCACATCGACGACGGCATGACGCGAATGCAGGCGACGCTGGCCGGCGCGCGCGAGATCGGCTTCACCATTGTCTCGATCACCGCCTCGCTGATCGCCGTATTCATTCCGCTGCTGTTCGCCGGCGGCGTCACCGGCATGTTCATGCACGAGTTCGCGGTGACGCTGGTGGCTGCCATCGTGGTGTCGGCGACGGTCTCGCTGACGCTGACGCCCGCGCTGTGCGGACGCTTCCTGAGCGGCCACCGGCAACGCACCGCGCGCGAGCCGAGGCCGCCGTCGCGGGTCGGCGCCGCGCTGGACCGGTTCCACGCCGGCATGCTGCGGGTCTACAGTCGCGCGCTGAACTTCTCGCTGCGTCACGCGCTGCTGTTCGCGTTGACGCCGCTGGCGCTGATCTTCGCCACGTTCTACCTGTTCGGCGTGGTCAAGACCGGCTTGTTTCCGGCGCAGGACACCGGCCTGATCTGGGGCCGCGCCAATTCCAGCGCCACCGTCTCTTTCGCCGAGAGCAAACTGCGCCTGCAGCGGTTGACCGCGATGCTGATGGCCGACCCCGACGTGGCCACCGTGGGCTCGCGCCTGGGCAGCAGCCGGCAAGGCACCAGCGGCTCGTTCAATATCGATCTGAAGACCCGCGCCGAAGGCCGCAAGGACGACACTTTCGCGGTGCTGGCGCGGTTGAGCGCGAAAGCCGCCAACTATCCGGATCTCAACCTGCGGCTACGCCCGGTGCAGGATCTGCCCAGCGGCGGCGGTGGGGGCACCAGCCAGGGTGCGCAATACCAGGTGTCGCTGCAGGGCAACGACCTGGTCACGCTGCAGGAGTGGCTGCCGAAACTGCAGGCCGAGCTCAGCAAGAACCCCAAGCTGCGCGATGTCGGCACCGACGTCGACGAGGCCGGCCTGCGCCAGAACATCGTGATCGATCGCGACAAGGCCGCGCGCCTGGGCGTATCGGTCGGCACCATCGACGGCGCGCTGTACGACGCGTTCGGCCAGCGCCAGGTCTCCACCATCTACTCGGACATCAACCAGTACAAGGTGGTGGTGAACGCGCTGCCCGACCAGACCGCCACGCCGGCCGCGCTCGATCGCGTCTACGTGCGCTCCAGCAGCGGC
This sequence comes from Rhodanobacter terrae, assembly GCF_042657005.1. Lineage (NCBI taxonomy): Bacteria > Pseudomonadati > Pseudomonadota > Gammaproteobacteria > Lysobacterales > Rhodanobacteraceae > Rhodanobacter > Rhodanobacter terrae. The sequence goes on along the minus strand of NZ_JBHSNG010000004.1, from coordinate 220,565 downwards.
AAGATGATTCCGATCACCGCGGTCGCCAGGCAGGTACCGGGCCTGGCACCCTCGCAGATCAGGCACCAAAACCAGCTCACCACGATGGACCTCAGCTTCAACCTCGCTCCCGGCGTGAGCATGGGCGAGGCGATGGCCATCATCCAGGCCACCGTACGGAACATGCGCATGCCCGGCGACATCAAGGTGCAGTTGGGCAACGATTTCCGCCGCTTCCAGCAATCGCAGAGCGGCATGTTGTGGCTGGTGCTGGCTGCGGTGCTTACCGTCTACATCGTGCTCGGCATGCTGTACGAAAACCTGATCCATCCGGTCACGATCCTGTCCACCTTGCCGGCCGCCGGCGTGGGCGCGCTGCTGGCGCTGTGGCTGACCGGCACCGAGTTGTCGGTGGTGGCCCAGATCGCGCTGGTGCTGTTGATCGGCATCGTCAAGAAAAACGCGATCATGATGATCGACTTCGCGCTGGTCGCCGAGCGCGAACACGGCAAGAGCCCGCTGGAAGCAGCCCGCGAAGCGTGCATCGTGCGCTTCCGCCCGATCATGATGACCACGATGGTGGCCATCCTGGCCGCCCTGCCGATCGCGATCGGTCTGGGCGAAGGCTCCGAACTGCGCCGCCCGCTGGGCATCGCGCTGATCGGCGGCCTGCTGATCTCGCAAAGCCTCACTTTGCTGAGCACCCCCGCGCTGTACGTAATCTTCTCCTGCCTCGCCGAGCGGCGGAAGACGTGGTGGACGCGGCGGCAAGTGCGCAAGGCGGCGCGCCGGCGGCAATTGGCGGGGGCTTGATCGGCGGGTAGTGAATGCCGGTCCTTACCTCCGAGGCCGCAGCCGATCACTGCGGATGAGCTCGGTTACACGCTTGCAAGTCCATCTCCCGAGAATGACTTCCAGCAAGGTTCATCCAAATGCAGCGATAAACAACTATTTAGAAATGCCTGGAGGCCCGTTTCTGGATGAGCTGATTGCAAAAAAATAGTCATGACGCTCGCCGCAACGCTTTCAGCCGCTTCGCAGCCGAACCGAACTTCACCTCGCCTGGGTCGATGGCGGCGGTGCCTGGCAAGACCACTCAGCTGAATGCCCCGCCAACGCAATCACAAGCCGTTAACTGCAGGCTGGTTATCACTAGCCCTCCTTCCGGGACCGAGTTGCACGCGACAGGCGAGGAGACCAACAAGGCGGATTTCAGCCACGTGCAGTAGCAGATCGGGTACGTCGTCGTATACCAGCGGTGGCTGGCCGACAACCTGACTGAGATCGCGAAACATTACCGCGGTAACGCGAATGCATGGAAGCAGGTCTTCGATGCCAACCGCAACCGGCCGCCAGGCCTTTAAGCAGGAGATGCTCTCATGAAGACGACTCGCCAACCCTTGATCCTCGCCGTATCGCTGGCCGCCGCGCTGGCCTTGAATGCCTGCGGCAAACATGAGGAGTCGACGCCGCCGCATGCCGCCACGGCTCCGGTGATGGCGCCGGCACCGGCCTCCACGACGAAAACGGACGCGGTACCGGCCAGCGGGATGCCTGCCAACGATGCACCTCCCGCCGTCACGTTCGGTTCGGTGGAGCTGGGTTCGACGGTCGATGCCAACAACAAGATCCTCGCCAGCGGCAGCAGTTTCTCGCCGAAAGACACCATCTACGCCTCGGTCGACACCAGCGGCAACGGCAATGCCACGCTGGCTGCCAAATGGAGCGATCAGAACGGCAAGACCGTGCATGAGGACAGCAAGACCCTCGACTCCAACGGGCCGCAGACCACCGCCTTCATGATCAGCGATCCCAGCGGCTTCCCGGCCGGCAATTACAAGGTCGACATCTCCTTGAACGGCAGCGAGGTCGCCAGCAAGGATTTCTCGATCAAATAAGCCGCTCCGGCGGCGATGGATGCAACAAGGGCGCGGTCATGCCGCGCCCTTTGTCGTTGCGGGGATCCGGCGCGCTTTCCCGCCTCCCGCGAAAACGCGACAATGGGGAGCTTTTGTGAGTGCCGAGCAGGCTTGCCCGGGTGATCCGGAATGGTCCCGACTGGCGCGGACGCGACGCGTCCGCCAACCCGGACCGGGCGGCAGCCCCATCCCTGAATGTCGTAGCAGAGAGGTCCATCAGACAATGTCCACCACGCCAAAGATCATCTACACGTTGACCGATGAAGCGCCGTTCCTGGCCACGCAGTCCTTGTTGCCGATCATCGACGCGTTCACCGGCACCGCGGGCATCAAGGTGGAGACGCGCGACATCTCGCTGGCGGGGCGCATCATCGCGCTGTTCCCGGAGTTCCTGCGCGACGACCAGAAGATGGCCGACGACCTGGCGGAGCTTGGCCATCTGGCCACCACGCCGGAAGCCAACATCATCAAGCTGCCGAACATCAGCGCCTCGATGCCGCAGCTCAAGGCGGCCATCAAGGAGCTGCAGAGCCAGGGCTACGCGCTGCCGGATTATCCGGACGAGCCGAAGGACGCGTCGGAAAAGGACATCAGGAGCCGCTACGACCGGGTCAAGGGCAGCGCCGTGAATCCGGTGCTGCGCGAAGGCAATTCCGACCGCCGCGCGCCGAGCTCGGTCAAGAACTACGCGCGCAAGCACCCGCACCGGATGGGCCCGTGGAGCGCCGACTCCAGGACCCACGTCTCGCACATGGACGATGGCGATTTCTACGGCACCGAGAAATCCGCGGTGATCGAGCACGCCGGCAACGTCAGCATCGAATGGTTCGGCAAGGACGGCAGCCACACCGTGCTCAAGCCGAAGACCGCCTTGCTAGCCGGCGAGATCATCGACGCCGCCGTGATGAGCAAGCGTGCGCTGGCCAGCTTCATCGACGCGCAGATCGCCGATGCGAAGCGGCAGGGCGTGCTGTTCTCAGTACACCTGAAGGCCACCATGATGAAGGTCTCCGACCCGATCATGTTCGGCGTGGTGATCAGCGAGTTCTATAGCGACGTGCTGGCAAAGCACGCCGCTGCGCTGCAGCAGGTCGGCTTCAATCCGAACAACGGCATCGGCGACCTGTATGCGCGCATCGCCGCGCTGCCGGAAGCGCAGCAGGCGCAGATCACAGCCGATATCGACGCGGAGTACGCGCAGCGTCCGGGCCTGGCGATGGTCAACTCCGACAAGGGCATCACCAACCTGCACGTGTCCAGCGATGTGATCATCGACGCCTCGATGCCGGCGATGATCCGCGACTCCGGCAAGATGTGGAACGCCGAAGGCAAGTTGCAGGACATCAAGGCGGTGATCCCGGATCGCTGCTATGCCGGTGTCTATCAGGCGACGATCGATGACTGCAAGGCGCATGGTGCGTTCGATCCGGCCACCATGGGCAGCGTGCCGAATGTCGGCCTCATGGCGCAGCAGGCCGAGGAGTACGGCTCGCACGACAAGACCTTCCAGATCGCCGCCGACGGTGTGGTGAAGGTGCTCGACGAAGCGGGCAACGTGCTGCTGCAGCACGATGTGGAAGCGGGCGACATCTGGCGCATGTGCCAGGTCAAGGACGCGCCGATCCAGGACTGGGTGAAGCTGGCGGTGAGCCGTGCGCGCCATACCCCGGCGGTGTTCTGGCTGGACCCGCAGCGCGCCCATGACGCGCAGATGATCATCAAGGTCCAGCGCTACCTGAAGGATCACGATCTCAGCGGCCTGGACATCCGCATCATGGATCCGGTCGCCGCCACGCGTTTCTCGCTGGAACGCATCCGCCAGGGGCTGGACACGATTTCCGTCACCGGCAATGTGTTGCGCGATTACCTCACCGACCTGTTCCCGATCATGGAGCTGGGCACCAGCGCCAAGATGCTCTCGATCGTGCCGCTGATGGCCGGCGGCGGCCTGTTCGAAACCGGCGCCGGCGGTTCTGCGCCCAAGCACGTGCAGCAGTTCCTGGAAGAGGACTACCTGCGCTGGGATTCGCTGGGCGAGTTTCTCGCGCTGGCCGCGTCGCTGGAACACCTTGGTAGCCGCTACGGCAGTGCCGAGGTCGAGGTGCTGGCCAAGACGCTGGATCAGGCCAACGGCAAGTTCCTCGACAACAACAAGTCGCCCTCGCGCAAGGTCGGCGAACTGGACAACCGGGGCAGCCATTTCTACCTGGCGCTGTACTGGGCGCAGGCGCTGGCCTCGCAGGATACCCATCCCGTACTGAAGGCAAAGTTCGCTCCGCTGGCCAATGCGCTGCAGGAGAACGAGGCCAAGATCGTCGCCGAGCTCAATGGCGCCCAGGGCAAGCCGGTGGATATCCATGGCTATTACCACCCGAACCTGAAGCTGGTCAGCCAGGCCATGCGTCCGAGCGCGACCTTCAACTCAGCGCTGGCGATGCTCGCCACGCGCTGATCGCCGGTAGCGGACGACCGTCCATACGGCCAAATGAAACGGGGCGCTGTGGTGCCCCGTTTCATTGGCATGCCATCTGGCTCCCGCCAGCGTCAGCGCCGCGATTGCACCGCCATGTGTGCGGCCAGGCCGGCCAGCACGGTGCCCATCAGCCAGCGCTGCGCGGCCAGCCACAGTGGACGGCCGGCCAGGAAGCCGGCGATGGTCCCGGCCATCAGCACGATCAGCGCGTTCACGGAGAGGCTGATCGTCATCTGAGTGGCGCCCAGCACCAGCGATTGCTGCAGCACGTTGCCGCGGCCGGGCGTAATGAACTGCGGCAGCAGCGACAGGTACAGCACCGCGGCCTTCGGGTTCAGCAGGTTGGTGAGGAAACCCATCGCGAACAGCTTGCGCGGGCGGTCACGCTCCAGCCGCCTCACCTGGAACGGCGAACGGCCGCCGGGCCGCAGCGCCTGCCATGCGAGGTAGAGCAGATAGAGTGCGCCGGCGAGGCGCAACGCGTCGTAGGCCAGCGGCACCGTGAGCAGCAGCGCGGTGATGCCGAGCGCGGCGCACAGCAGGTACAGCACGAAAGCCAGCGCGACGCCGCCGAGCGAGATCAACCCGGCCGCGCGGCCCTGATTGATGGAGCGGGAGATCAGATAGACCATGTTGGGCCCCGGCGTCAGCACGAGGCCGAGGGCGACGAGGGCAAACGCGAGCAGCTTGGACGATTCAGGCATGGCGGACACACTCCTAAAGGGAATCAGGGGGTGCCCAGGCGCGCGGCTCGTCGTCGTCCGCGTTTCCCGATGGTGATCCATCCGAGGCGCCAGTCGCGCGAACGGGTGCCATGATATCGCGGCGCGGTTGCCCAACAAAAGGTGACCGCTTTAGCGCCATCGAATCACCGCCATCGAGGCGGTCAGTCAGCTTCATGGCGGCACAATGGCGTTTTCCGTAGATGGAGCAAGATCGATGCGCTGGCCTGCCATGCTGTGCCTATTAGCCCTCACCGGCCTGTCGCCGGCGTTCGCGCAATCGACGGCGGCCACGGCAGCGCCGCCGCCGGTGCCGTCGGACGTGGCCGAACTCGCCGCCGTGGTGGTCACCGGCGCGCAGCCGGGACCCGGCCTGTGGAAGGTGACCAGGAAAGATCCGGCGACAGGCGATCATGTGCTGTGGGTGCTTGGCACGCTGTCGCCGTTGCCGCAGAGCGTGCAGTGGCAGTCGCACGAGCTGGAGCAGGTGATCAGCGAATCGCAGCAGGTGCTGCTGTCGCCGGTGGTCGCGATCAAGGCCGATGTCGGGTTTTTCGGCAAGTTGTTCCTGTTGCCCTCGGCCTACAGCGCGCGCAAGAACGACGATGGCCAGACGCTGCAGCAGGTGCTGCCGCCGCCGGTGTACGCACGCTGGCAGCTGCTCAAGCAGAAATACATCGGCAACAATCGCGGCATCGAGCGCTGGCGGCCGATCTTCGCGGCGCAGGAGCTGTACCGGAAGGCGATCAAGGCCAACGGCCTGAGCAAGACCGGCGGCATCCAGGCCAACATCGACGCGCTGGCCAAACGCTACGGCGTCAAGGAAATGCCGACCACCTATCAGGTGGTCATCGAGCATCCGCGAGCGGCGCTCCAGGCCTTCAAGAGTTCTGCGCCGCACGACACCACCTGTTTCATCCGCACGCTGGACAGCATCGAGCAGGACATGCCGGCGATGAAGGCGCGCGCCAATGCCTGGGCGACCGGCGATCTGCAGACCCTGCGCGAACTGCCCGATAGCGAGCGACACGACGCTTGTGTCTCGGCGCTCACCGCGGCCGGCTTCGCGCACACGCTGGGGCTGGACGACGTGCCGGCGAAGCAGGAAGCCGTCTGGCTGGCCGCTGCGCGCACGGCGCTGGGCAGCAACGCACAGACCTTCGCCATGCTGCCGATGGCCGAGCTGCTGAAACCGGACGGTTACCTGGCGAAGCTGCAAGCCGAAGGCTACGAAGTCGAAGCGCCGGAGTGAAGGGCGCGAAATGCCTGCGGACATCTGTAGGAGCGGCCTCGGCCGCGATGCTCTTGGGTTTCGGCGTAGTGAAAGGCATCGCCCGCTAGCGGGCTCCTACACAACGGCGTCTCGGCTGTCGGCCGGGCAATGTCGACCGGGATACTTGTAGGAGCGGCCTCGGCCGCGATGCTCTTGGGTTTTCGGATATTGGAAAAGCATCGCCCGCCAGCGGGCTCCTACACAACGGCGTCTCGGCTGTCGGCCGGGCGATGTCGGGCGGGATACTTGTAGGAGCGGCCTCGGCCGCGATGCTCTTGGGTTTTCGGATATTGGAAAAGCATCGCCCGCCAGCGGGCCCCTACACAACGGCGTCTCGGCTGTCGGCCGGACGATGTCGGGCGGGATACTTGTAGGAGCGGCCTCGGCCGCGATGCTCTTGGGTTTTCGGATATTGGAAAAGCATCGCCCGCCAGCGGGCTCCTACACACACGCGACGATCGCTCAGGCGCTGGCGAGGTCGAGTTGCGCGATCTCGTCGTGGGTCAGCTGCAAGCGGGTGGCGCCGAACAGCTCGTGCAACTGCTCCACGCTGGTGGCGCTGACGATAGGTGCGGTGAGGCCGGGGCGGGCGATCAGCCAGGCCAGCGCGACCTGGGCGGGCGTGGCCTGGTGTGCCGATGCAACGGCGTCGAGAGCGGCGAGCACCTGCAGGCCGTGCGGATTCAGGAATTTCTTTACGGCGCCGCCGCGCGCCGCGCTCTTGGCCAGATCCACCGCGCTGCGGTACTTGCCGCTGAGGAACCCGCTGGCCAGCGCGTAGTAGCTGATCACGCCGATGCGTTCCGCGCGGATCAGCGGTTCCAGTTCCTTCTCGTAACCGCTGCGGCTGACCAGGTTGTATTCCGGCTGCAGGCTTTCGTAGCGTGGCAGGCCGTGCTGCCCCGACACCGCCAATGCGTCGGCGAACCGGTCGGCCGCGTAGTTGGACGCGCCGATCACGCGCACCTTGCCGGCTTCGATCAAACGGGCGAACGCACCCAGCGTTTCGGCCAGCGGCACGCTGGCATCGTCCTCATGCGCCTGGTACAGGTCGATGTGGTCGCACTGCAGACGCCGCAGCGAGCCATCGACCGCCTGCTGGATGTTGACCGGAGACAGGCCAGGTTGCTCGGTCCACTTCGCCACCTTGGTGGCGATCAGCACCTGCTCGCGCTTGCCGCTGCGCTCGAGCCACTTGCCGATGATGGTCTCCGATTCGCCGCCCCGATTGCCCGACACCCACGCCGAATAGACGTCCGCCGTGTCGATCAGGTTGCCGCCGGCATCGACGAAGGCGTCGAGCAGTTCGAACGAGCGCCTTTCATCGACACTCCATCCGAACACGTTGCCGCCGAAAGCGAGCGGAGCGACGGACAATGATGATCTGCCAAGTGGACGCTTGTGCATGGAGCAGCACCTCTGCCTGTGGAGAGCGGCAAGCATGCACGGGTTCGGCGAAAAAGAGCGTGACGTATCCGGGTGATGGCGTAACGAATGCGGGTCAGATGAGGATTAGCGCGGCCCGGCCAAGCGCGGCCATACCGCCGCACAGCACTTCACCGCCATGACACTGGCCTTTTTCTTTGCAGCGTTCCTGTCCCGCTCCGCCGCGGCGCGCGTATCGGAACGCCAGTCCAGGTCTTCCTTGCGTACGAGATGGCTGTGCAGAAACAGTAGATCTTTCCAGATTGAATTCATGGGAATGACTCCTGGGGAAAGCACGATTGGTTTTGGAACGTCCTCAAGGTACGCGTGCGCCAGACCGCCAAAAAGCGATATATTCGCAAGCCAGGCTTGAGGGATATTCAAGATGGGAAAGCTGCCGTTAGCCCTTCTGCAACAGTTCGTGCTGGTTGCCCGGCTGGGCAATCTGTCGCGTGCCGCGGCGCAGGCCAACCTCACCGTCAGCGCGCTCAGTCACCAGATGCGGCAGCTCGAAGAACGGCTGGAGCGCCGCCTGCTGGAGCGCGGTCCGCGCGGGGTCAAGCTGACGGTCGACGGCTGCGCCTTGCTGGAGGCGGTCGGCGAGCATTTCGACGGCATCGAGCACGCGCTTTCGCATTACCAGAAGCGCCGCAACGACACACTGACCCTCAGCGCCAGCACCGGCATCATGTCGGGCTGGCTGGTGCCGCGCCTGCCGCGGCTGGTGGCCGTGCATCCCGAGCTGGAACTCAACCTGCAATCGGGTTCGGCACTGGTGAACTTCGAGCGTGAGCCGGTGGACGCGGCGCTCCGCTACGGTCGTGGCGTGTGGGCGGGACTGCATAGCGAGCGGCTTTTCGGCGAATGGATCGCGCCGATCGCAGCGCCTGCCCTGGTGGCGAGGATGGCCGATGCCGACCCGAACGACCTTTCGCAGTGGCCGCTGCTCGGCGATCCCAATCCGTCGAACCGCTGGAAGGACTGGTTCGACAAAGTCGGCGGTTCGGTGCCGCACCGCTACGTGGCGCACTTCGACAGTTTCGAGGCGCAGCGACATGCGGCGCTGGAAGGCCTCGGGGTGGCGATGGGGCGCATGGTGATGTCGAAGTCGCTGATCGACGCCGGCCGGCTGACGGTGCTGGGCGAACGCTATCTGCCGGTGGACGATGCGTACTGGCTGGTCTATCCCGAGCGATCGAAGGAGCATCCCGGACTGCAGGTGTTTCGCGAATGGCTGCTCGCCGAAGCGGACGACTACTGCCGTCACCTGCCGGTGCCGGGCACCGACGATGCGGCGATCGAGGGCTGAAGCGGTTTCGCAAAGCCGCCGCGCGCGGCATGATGCTTCATTGTGCATGGATCTCTCGGGAGTCGAATCATGAAGTCACGCGCCGCCGTCGCCTGGGAAGCAGGCAAGCCTTTGTCGATCGAGCAGGTCGACGTTGCCGGGCCCAAGGCCGGCGAAGTGCTGGTGCGCATCGTCGCGACCGGCGTCTGCCACACCGACGCGTTCACGCTGTCCGGGGCCGATCCGGAGGGCATGTTCCCGGTGATCCTGGGTCATGAAGGCGGCGGCATCGTCGAGGAGGTCGGCGAAGGCGTCACCTCGCTCGCGGTCGGCGATCACGTGATTCCGCTATACACGCCCGAATGCGGCGAATGCAGATTCTGCCTGTCCGGAAAGACCAACCTGTGCCAGAAGATCCGCGTTACCCAGGGCAAGGGGCTGATGCCCGACGGCACATCGCGCTTCTCGCTCAACGGCAAGCCGCTGCTGCATTACATGGGCACCAGCACGTTCAGCGAATACACCGTGCTGCCGGAAATCTCCGTGGCCAAGATCAACAAGGCGGCGCCGCTGGAGAAGGTGTGTCTGCTCGGCTGCGGCATCACCACCGGCATCGGCGCGGTGCTCAACACGGCGAAGGTCGAGCCGGGTGCCACGGTGGCCGTGTTCGGCATGGGCGGCATCGGCTTGTCGGTGGTGCAGGGCGCGGTGATGGCGAAGGCCGGGCGTATCGTGGTGGTCGACGCCAACCCGGCGAAGTTCGAGATGGCAAAGCTGCTGGGCGCCACCGACTTCATCAATCCGAAGGATTACCCGGACACGCCGATCCAGCAGGTGATCGTCGAGCTCACCGACGGCGGAGTCGATTACTCGTTCGAGTGCATCGGCAACGTGCACGTGATGCGCGCGGCACTGGAGTGCTGCCACAAGGGCTGGGGCGAATCGGTCATCATCGGCGTCGCTGGCGCGGGGCAGGAGATCAGTACAAGGCCGTTCCAGCTGGTCACCGGCCGCGTCTGGCGCGGCTCCGCCTTCGGCGGGGTCAAAGGGCGCTCGCAGCTGCCCGGTTACGTCGAGCGCTATATGGCCGGCGAGATCAGGATCGACGAGATGATCACCGAGGTGCTGCCGCTGGAGCGCATCAACGACGCGTTCGACCTGATGCACGAAGGCAAGGTGATCCGCTCGGTGATCCACTACCGACCGAAGCCCCTGTAGGAGCCCGCTAGCGGGCTCCTACAAGAGCGGTTGTCGAGGCTCTAGAATAGGCGCGCATCGCCGGCCCTATTCTGCCGGCTGCACCCATTCTTGCTTGCCATGTCTGCCTGTCCATAAGGTCGTCCTATGAACCGCACCGCCATCCTCGTCGACGGCGCTTTTTTTCTTGCCCGCTACCGCAAGGTGTACGGCGAGCGCGACGCGGGCGACGCGCGTGCTGTCGCCAAAACCGTATTCGGCATGGCGCTGGAGCATCTGAAGGCGGTCGACCGTCCGCGCGAATCGTTGTACCGGATCTTCTTCTACGACTGTCCGCCGCTGGAAAAGAGCTTCGTCAAGCCGGTCAGCGGCGACAGCATCGACTTCGGGCGAACCGGTGCAGCGGCGTTCCGGCGCGAGCTGCACGATCAGTTGCGCCGCCAGCGCAAGATGGCCTTGCGGCTGGGCAGGCTGTCCGAGCGCGGCGAATGGCAATTGAAGCGCAATGCCTACCAGCAATTGCGCGACGGCGGCCTGCGTTGGGATGATCTCGGTGACGAGCATTTCGAACCGGACATGCGGCAGACCCAGGTCGACATGAAAATCGGCATCGACATTGCCGCGCTGACCTACAAGAAGCTGGTCGACCAGATCATCCTGATCGCCGGCGACGCGGATTTCATCCCGGCGGCGAAGCTGGCGCGCTACGAGGGCATCGACTTCATCCTCGATCCGATGTGGCAGGGCATCGCGCCGGATCTGCATGAACATATCGATGGCTTGCAGTCGGTGTGCCCGCGACCGTTCTGAATACCCGGTCTACACATGGTTTTCGTGATATTGCAGCCGATAACGGCTGTTACGCCAAGGAGCAATCGATGAAGCGCGAGATGGAAGCGACGGGGATCAAGATGGGAAAGATGAAGCCGGCGCGCGTGGGCGCAGCGCTGTGGCTGGCAATCTGTCTGGGCCTGCCGATGACGGCCGGCGCTCAGGTGGTGCCGGCCGCCTCGGTCGAGCCCGATCAGCCCGCCGACCAGCTGGTGCCGCCGACCAGCGCCGGCGATTTCACGTCGACGCAACTGGACAGCGCACTGGCCGGCAGCTGGCGCTTGCCGGCGAACCGTGCGCGCGACGTGTATCGCCATCCGAAGGCGACCTTGCAGTTCTTCGGTATCCGGCCGGATCAGACGGTGGTGGAAATCACGCCCGGCGGCGGCTGGTACAGCGAAATCCTGGCGCCGCTGCTGCACGACAACGGGCACTACATCGCCGCCGTGCAGGCGCCCGCGGAAGAAGGTGAAGCGCGTCGCGATGGCGATGCCCTGCACCGGAAATTCGCCGCCGACGCGGCGCATTACGGCAAGGCGAAGTTCGTCGAATTCGATCCGAAGGCGCCGGTGTTCGGCGCGCCCGGTTCGGCCGACCTGGTGCTGACCTTCCGCAACGTGCACAACTGGGTGATGGCCGATACCGCGCCGGCGATGTTCAAGGCGTTCTTCGCGGTGTTGCGGCCCGGTGGCGTGCTCGGCGTGGTCGACCATCGCGCCAGCGATGAGGCTTCGCTGGACGCGGTGAAGCAGAGCGGCTACCTGCCGACCCGTTACGTGGTGAAACTGGCCACCGCAGCAGGCTTCGTGCTGGAGGAGAGCAGCGAGATCAACGCCAATCCGAAGGACACCAAGGATTATCCGAAGGGCGTGTGGACGCTTCCGCCCACCCTCACGCTGGGCGAGCAGGACAAGGCGAAGTACCTGGCGATTGGCGAATCCGACCGGATGACTCTCCGTTTCGTCAAGCCGTTGCCGCCGCCTGCCGCATCGGCTCACTGAAGCCATCGCGCGCCCGTTAGGCGAGGCGCGCGAAACGGATCGCCATGCTGATCGCATTGAACAAGCCGTACGGCGTGCTGTGTCAGTTCACCGATCCGGAAGGGCGCCGCACGCTGGCCGAATTCGTCAGGCAAAAAGACGTCTATGCGGCTGGACGTCTGGATCATGACAGTGAAGGCCTGTTGCTGCTGACCGACGATGGGCGGTTGGCGCATCAGCTGACCGACCCTCGCCATAAGCAGGCCAAGACCTATCTCGCGCAGGTCGACGGCGAGATCGACGAAGCAGCTCTGCAGGCTTTGCGTCGCGGGGTGCAGTTGAACGATGGCCCCACCTTGCCGGCGGAAGCGGTACGCACTGCCGAGCCGGACTGGTTGTGGCCGCGCGATCCGCCCGTACGTTTCCGCAAGAGCATCCCCACCAGCTGGCTCAGCCTCACCTTGCGCGAAGGCCGCAACCGCCAGGTCCGCCGGATGACCGCTGCGGTAGGTTTCCCGACCCTGCGGCTGATACGTGTGCGCATCGGCGAGTACGCCCTCGACGGACTAGCCCCAGGCGAAACCCGACACCTCCCATCGTTGTAGGAGCCCGCTAGCGGGCGATGCCCCTGTTTTGATCTTTCCTACCCAACATCAGAGCAACAGCATCGCCCGCTAGCGGGCTCCTACACAACCCACGGCAGGCGGCAGTGCGAGGAGTGCCGTGGTCGCGCGGTCCGCTGGATGACCGTCCGGAGGCGGCTTCCCGACCCTGCGGCTGATACGCGTGCGCATCGGCGAACACGCGCTCGACGGATTAGCCTCAGGCGAGACCCGATACCTCCCACCGTTGTAGGAGCCCGCTAGCGGGCGATGCCCCTGTTTTGATCTTTCCTACCCAACATCAGAGCAACGGCATCGCCCGCTAGCGGGCTCCTACACAACCCACGGCAGGCGGCAGTGCGAGGAATGCCGTGGCCGCGCGGTCCGCTGGATGACCGTCCGGAGGCGGCTTCCCGACCCTGCGGTTGATACGTGTGCGCATCGGCGAGTACGCCCTCGACGGACTAGCCCCAGGTGAAACCCGACACCTCCCACCGTTGTAGGAGCCCGCTAGCGGGCGATGCCCCTGTTTTGATCTTTTCCACCCAACATCAGAGCAACGACATCGCCCGCTAGCGGGCTCCTACGAATACCGTAGGTGGCAGTCCGAAAAATGCTTCGGCGGCAGCGGTGCTGTTGGCCGCGGTGACTTCCACCGGCTCGCCCCGATCGCGGGCGATCTCTTCGCAGATGTGCTTCAGGTACATCGGCTCATTGCGCCGATGCGCGGGCGGTGGCCGCACCGTGCGCGGCAGCAGGTAGGGCGCGTCGGTTTCGATCATCAGCCGGTTGGCCGGAATCTCGCGCACCAGTTCGCGCAGATGGGTGCCGCGGCGTTCGTCGCAGATCCAGCCGGTGATGCCGATGTGGCAGTCCAGCGCCAGGTAGTCGCGCAGCGCCTCGCCGGTGTCGGTGAAGCAATGCACCACAGCTGCCGGCACCTTGTCGCGGTAGCGCTTGAGCAGCGCGACGAAATCGGCATGTGCGTCACGCTGATGCAGAAACAGCGGCTTCTGCACATCCACCGCGATCTGCAGCTGACGCTCGAACACCTGCAGTTGCACCTCGCGCGGCGAGTAGTTGCGGTTGTAGTCCAGGCCGGTCTCGCCCACGGCGCGCACCGCTGCATGGTGCACCAGTTCGCGCAATGCGGCGTCGGTGGCGTCGTCGTAATCGACCGCGTGGTGCGGATGCACGCCGGTCGTGGCGAAAAGCAGGCCCGGGTGCGCTTCGGCCAGCGCCACGGCGTGACGGCTGCCATCGCGCGAGGCGCCGGTCACCATCATTCGCGTCACGCCGTACCCGCCCGCCCGCTGCAACACCGCATCAAGGTCGTGGTGAAACGATTCATGAGTGAGATTGGCGCCGATATCGACGAGATGCATGGGTTTTTCCGTGTCGGGAAACGTCATTCTCGCAGACAGCATCCCGCTGCGGCCTGTCGCCGGCGTATGGCCTTGCGACCGTGCTATCAGTTTTTGAACAGGGGAAATATTCCTAGATGGCGTATCGTCTTTATCGCTGGCGAACGCGGCACAATGGCGGGTCATCCCGAACATGAACGGCATGGGGCTGAACTCGGGGGAAGATTCGCGTGTGCCGGGGCGGATGTGATAACTATGGGGTTCCACCGTTTCGCGGCCGATCGCGCAGCGGTGCTGGCACGTATCGAGCGGGGTGGAGGATGTCGGCAGTGATTGAGCCGGCGATCAGCGGAGCAGGCGTGGACAGCCGCGAAGCGGAAGTCTGCGCATGGCTGGTTGCGCGTGGTCGCCTGAAAGACAGCGATCTGGGTCGCGCGCGCCGTTTGCACGAGGAGTCGGCCGAGGGCACGCTGACGACCTTGATGGCGCGGCTGGGGCTGGTGTCCGAGCGCGATCTGGCCGAGGCGTGGGCTGAATTGCTGCAGGTGCCGCTGCTGTCCGCGCGCGATGCGCCGGAACTGCCGCCGGCCGAGCTCGAGCTGTCGTTGCGTTTTCTCAAGCAGCAGCATGTGGTGCCGGTACACGACGACGAGTACGGGCTGGCCCTGATCGTGGCCGATCCGGCCGATCCGTATCCGCTGCAGGCGGTCGAACTCGCCGCCGGCCGGCCGGTGGCGTTGCGGGTCGGCCTGCGCTCGGAAATCGACGGCTTGATCGAACGTTATTACGGCAGCGGCCGTTCGGCGATGGGCACCATCGTGGAGAACCTCGACGGCAGCGCTGCGGAAGAGGACGACGTCGAGCACCTGCGCGACCTGGCCTCCGAGGCGCCGGTCATCCGGCTGGTCAACCTGATTCTTCAACGTGCGGTCGAGCAGCGCGCCTCCGACGTGCATATCGAACCGTTCGAGAACCGCCTGAAAGTGCGCTACCGCATCGACGGCGTGCTGCACGAAGTGGAAGCGCCGCCATCCTCGTCCACGGCCGCGGTGATCTCGCGCGTGAAAATCATGGCGCGGCTGAACATCGCCGAGCGCCGCCTGCCGCAGGACGGCCGCATTCAGCTGCGCGTGCAGGGCAAGGAACTCGACCTGCGCGTGTCCACCGTACCGACCAGCTTCGGCGAATCGGTGGTGATGCGCATCCTGGACCGCGAATCGGTGGTGTTCGACTTCGCCTCGCTCGGTTTCACCGACAGCTTCCAGCAGCGCTTCGTCGATGTGCTGGAACGGCCGCACGGCATTCTGCTGGTGACCGGCCCGACCGGTTCCGGCAAGACCACCACGTTGTACACCGCGCTGTCGCAGATCAATACCAACGACGTGAAGATCATCACCGTCGAGGATCCGGTCGAGTACCAGCTCGAAGGCATCAACCAGATCCAGGTGAAGCCGCAGATCGGGCTGGATTTCTCCGGCGCGCTGCGCTCGATCATGCGCCAGGATCCGGACGTGATCATGATCGGCGAAATGCGCGATCTGGAAACCTGCCGCATCGCAATCCAGTCCGCGCTCACCGGCCATCTGGTGCTGTCCACGCTGCACACCAACAGCGCGGCGGGCGGCATCACGCGCCTGCTCGACATGGGTGTGGAGGATTACCTGCTCGGCTCCACCATCAACGGCATCCTGGCGCAGCGGCTGGTGCGCCGGCTCGATCCGGAGACTGCGACGTCTTACGAGGCGTTGCCGGAGGTGATCGAACAGTTCGAGCTGGAGAAATACACCGACGAACGCCCGATCCGGCTGTGGAAGCCGGGCAGCAGCGCGGCCAATCCCACCGGTTACCGCGGCCGCCGCGCCATCATGGAGTTTCTGACCATGAGCGATCCGCTGCGCCGGCTGGTGATGCAGCGTGCCAACGAGGGCGAGATCGAAAGGCAGGCGCGCGCCGAAGGCATGCGCACGATGTACGAGGACGGCATCGCCAAGGCCGTGGCCGGCATCACCACGCTGGAGGAGGTGCTGCGTGTTACTCAGGAAGGCTGATGGTGCCAGTGGAAAGTGGAGAGGAGTGAGCGAAGAGTGCGGCTTCGGTGCGGCGCTTGCGGGCCATGCGTCCATCTTCTCGAGCCATGCCTCGCACGATGACCACTCGTTTCTCACCCCTCTCCACTCTCCACTCGCCCCATGACCCAGTTCCGTTACAAGGCGGTCAACGATGCCGGCGAGA
This sequence comes from Rhodanobacter terrae, assembly GCF_042657005.1. Classification (NCBI taxonomy): domain Bacteria; kingdom Pseudomonadati; phylum Pseudomonadota; class Gammaproteobacteria; order Lysobacterales; family Rhodanobacteraceae; genus Rhodanobacter; species Rhodanobacter terrae. The sequence continues at coordinate 204,280 of NZ_JBHSNG010000004.1, read as the reverse complement.
CGCTGCAGGGCCAGATGGAGGCGGCCAGCGTCGAGGAGGTGATCGGGCGTCTGCAGGACCAGGGCCATACGCCGCTGGAGGCGCGGCCGGCCGATGGCGCGGCCGGCGGCAGCGGTCTCGCGGCGTTGTTCAAGCGCGGGCCGTTCACCGGCGATCAGCTGGCCCAGTTCACCCATCAGCTGGCGACCCTGCTCGGCGCCGGCCAGCCGCTGGATCGCGCACTCAGCATCCTGCTCGACCTGCCCGAGGGCGAGCACGCGAAGAAGCTGATCGAGCGCGTGCGCGACCGCGTGCGCGGCGGCAACACCTTGTCTTCGGCGCTGGATGAGGAACACGGCGTGTTTCCCAAGCTGTACGTCAGCCTGGTGCGCGCCGGCGAGGCGGGTGGTTCGCTGGAGGAGACGCTGCGCCGGCTCGCCGATTATCTGGAACGCGCGCAGGCGATGCGCGGCAGCATCGTCAACGCGCTGATCTATCCCGCCTTCCTGATGGTCGGCGTACTCGGTTCGCTGGTGCTGCTGCTGGCTTACGTGGTGCCGCAGTTCGTGCCGATCTTCGAGGACATGCAGGTACCGATCCCGTGGATCACGGAGGCCGTGCTGGTGCTGGGCAATACGCTGCAGTCCTGGTGGTGGCTGATCCTGCTGCTGCTCGGCGGCGGCCTGTTCGCCTGGCGCAGGCGTCTGCGCGATCCCGCTGCGCTGCTGGCCTGGCATACCCGCCTGCTGGGCATGCGGCTGGTCGGCCCGCTGCTGTTGAAGGTGGAGACAGCGCGGATCGCGCGCACACTGGGCACCTTGCTGAAGAACGGCGTGCCGCTGCTGAGCGCACTGACCATCGCCCGCCAGGTCACCGGCAATCTCGCGCTGGATACGGCCTTGAGCGCGGCGCACGAACAGGTCAAGGGCGGCTCCGGCCTCAGCCTCGCGCTGGGGCAGTCGAAACTGTTCCCGCGGCTGGCGATGCAGATGGTGCAGGTCGGCGAGGAAGCCGGCCAGCTCGACACCATGCTGCTGAAAGTCGCCGATACGTTTGAACTTGAGTCCAAACGCGCGATCGATCGTTTACTGGCTGCGCTGGTGCCGGCGCTCACCATCGTGATGACGGTAATGGTGGCGGTCATCATGGCGGCGATCCTGCTGCCGCTGCTCAGCCTGACCAGCAACATTCAGTGAAACTTGGAGATATTTATGATTGATCGCGCAAGGGGATTCGGGATTCGGGATTCGGGATTCGGCAAGGCGCCCAAGCGCCTGCCGTCCGCTTTTACGAATCCCGAATCCCGACTCTCGATTCCCGGGCGCGCAAAGCGCGCCAGCGGTTTCACCCTGCTGGAAATGCTCGCGGTGATCGTGCTGATCGGCATCATCGGTGCGGTGGTGGTGACCCAGGTCGGCAAGAACGTCGACAAGGGCAAGTACGGCGCCGGCAAGGCACAGCTGACGACGCTGAGCCAGAAGATCGAGAACTACGCGCTGGACAACGGCTCGCCGCCGCAACAGCTGCAGGACCTGGTGGTGAAACCCGCCAACGCAACGAACTGGCAAGGCCCTTATGCGAAGGAGTCCGAGCTGAAGGATCCGTGGGGGCATGCGTTCGGCTACCAGTATCCCGGCCAGAACGGCAGCTTCGACCTGATCTTCTACGGCCAGGACGGCAAGCCCGGCGGCGACGGCTACAGCAAGGACGTGGGTAACTGGCAATGAAGCCGGGATTCGGGAATAGGGAATAGGGAATGGTTGGAGCCGGCCAGCGCTGCACCTTCCGCCCTGTACGAACTGATGTGCGGCATCGGGTCGCGCAGAGGCGCGCAAGTAGGTGGAACAGCGCCTTTCCGATTCCCGACTCCCGATTCCCGACTCCCGGCCGCGCGCAGCGCGCCAACGGCTTCACCCTGCTGGAAATGCTGGCGGTGATTCTGCTGATCGGCATTGCCGCGGCGGCGGTGTCGATCTCGGTGACGCAGGGTTTGGCCAGTGCGCGCGTGCGTGCGGCCAGCAGCGAACTGGCCGGCGCGCTGCGGGCCACCCGCGCGCAGGCGATCGTGCGTGGGCGGGACCAGAACTTCGATGTAGATACCCAGGCGAACAGCTATCGCAACGTGAAGCAGCAGGACGTGCGCCTGCCCAAAGGCATGCGCGTGAGCATCACCAGCGCGAAGGAAGACCAGCCGAACGATCATACCGGGCGCATCCGCTTCTTCCCGGACGGAAGTTCCACCGGCGGGCGCATCACCTTGCAGAGCGGCAAGCGCCAGTGGCATGTCAACGTGTCCTGGCTGACCGGCGAAGTGCGTGTGGTCGACGCGGTGGCGCAGCCATGAAAACCGGGAGTCGGGAATCGGGAGTGGGGAATCGGCACGGCGCGCGGGCGCCATCCCCCTGCTTTTGCCACTCCCGGCGACCGTCAGGAAGTCCCCCTGCGGGATTCCCGACCCCCCATTCCCGGCATCAAGGCGGCTTCAGCCTGCTCGAAGTGATCGCCGCGATCATGCTGCTGGCGATCGCGTTCACCGCACTGATGAAGGTGGCCGGCGCGTCGATCAGCCTGACCCAGAACGCAGCCGAACACAGCCAGGCGGCGATGCGGGCGCGCAGCCTGCTCGACAGCGCGTTCGTGGGCGAGCCGATCAAGCCGGGCAGCAGCTCGGGCCGGTTCGACCGGCAGTACCGCTGGCAGCTCGATGTGACGCCATGGAACGAGGCCGGCAACGCGCCGCCAGGGACGCCGCTGCATCTGTATCAACTGGACCTGGACGTGTCGTGGGGGGCGCCGGCGCATCCGCGTTCGGCGCACTTCCGTACCCTGCGACTGGGCGGCCCGAATGTCGCCGCTAATGCGCAGGCGTTTCCGTGAAGCGCACGGCCGGCTTCACCTTGCTGGAAGTGCTGGCCGCGCTGGTGCTGCTGGCACTGTTGCTGGTCGGCGTGTATTCGGGCATCCGCACCGCCACCCACAGCGTGCGTTCGGGCACGGCCGCGATCGAACGGCTCGATCAGATCCGCTCGGCCCAGCAGTTCCTGCGCCGCGAACTGGCGCAGAGCCTGACCCAGCCGATCGGGCACACCGATCAGGGCGAGCCGGTCTATTTCGTCGGTACCGCGCACGAGATGCGCTATGTCGCGCCGCTGCCAGGCTATCTCGGCAAGCTGGGGCCGCAGTTGCAGCGGCTGCAGCTGGTCGACGACGGCCACGACGGACTGCGGCTGGAGTTGAGCCTGGTCCTGCTGCCGCCGGACGGCAAGCCGCCGCAGCCGCTGAGTGAACCGCAGGTGCTGCTCGATCACATCCGCGACGGCAGCTTCAACTATCGCGGTATCGATGGCCAGGGCCATGCCGTGCCGTGGACGCCGGCATGGGCCGATGGCCGGCTGCTGCCGCAGCTGGTGAGGATCAGCCTGCGATCGCAGGACGGGGTCGACTGGCCGCAGCTGGACGTGCCGTTGCGGGTCAACCCGGCGCAGACCGGTTTGCTGCAGCGGATGGGCTTGCGCGGCGGGAGCATACGATGAGACGTCGGTCGTTGCCGCCACCTAGCGATCAGCGCGGGGTTGCGCTGCTGCTGGTGCTGTGGGCGTGCACGCTGCTGGCTATCCTGCTGGGCGGTTACGCCGCGCTGGCGCGCACCGAAGGTCTGCAGGCGCGCTACCTGTTCGCGCAGACCCAGGCGCATTACGCCGCCGAGGCCGGCCTGATGCGTGCGGTTTACGGCTTGCAGGACCCCGTGGCGAAACAGCGCTGGATCGGGGACGGCAGGACTTATTCGTTCCCTTACGACAATGCCAAGGTCACGCTGTCGGCGATCGACGAGAGCGGCAAGGTCGATCTCAACACCGCCACGCCCGAGGTGTTGCAGGCGCTGTTCCGCGCCACCGGCATGAAACCGGCCGAGGCGCAGGTGCTGGCCGATCGCGTGGTGGACTGGCACAGCCCGACCGGCCTCGGCGGCGAGGCCGACACCAGCCGGGCCGCGTATGTGGCGGCCGGGCGCGATTACGGCCCGCGCCATGGCCCGTTCGCCAGCATCGAGGAATTGCAGATGGTGCTCGGCATCACGCCGGCGCTGTATCGGCAGCTGGCGCCGGTGATCACGATCTGGTCGGGTACCGCGAGCCCGAATCCGAATACCGCGCCTCCGCTGGCGCTGGCTGCGATTCCGGGCATGACGCCGGAGCAGATGGCTGCGATCCTGGCCGCACGCGCCAGGCAGGCCACCGACCCGAGTCTGGTTCTGGGCAATGGAACAACGCATAGTATCCGTTCTGAGGCTACGCTGGCCGACGGCACGCGCGCCGTCCTGCGCGCCACGATTCGTTTTACGGGGCAGGGGGGCGCACAACCGTACGCGGTGCTGCGCTGGCAGGAGGGAGAGACGGAATGAGTACGGCAACGCAGTCGCTGCGGCCGCTGATGGATCCCCTGCGCCGAGCCTGGCGTGCTTCGCCGATGCCGGGATTTTTCCGCTGGTGGGGCGGCGAGCTGCTCGGTCTGCTGCCGCTGCGCTGGCGTGCCTGGTTCGCCAGCGGCGCGGACTGGTATCTGCTGCAGCACTCCGATGCGCAATGGACGTTGCGCCGCAGCGGCCACGCCGAGCTGCTGGCGAACTGGGACGACAGCGTCGACAACCCGGCCGGCGATGCCCGCATCGCGCCGGTGGCGCTGGACGCCGCGTTGCGCAACGTCGATCGCGAGGACAGGCGGCTGGCGCTGCTGCTGCCGCCCGCCGTGGTATTGCGCCGGGTGCTTGCGTTGCCGCTGGCTGCGCGCGACAACCTGCTGCAAGTCGTCGCGTTCGAAATGGATAGGCAGACGCCGTTCAACGTGGCGCAGGTTTATTACTCCGCACGCGAGCTGGCCACACCGGCGGCTGTCGGCCGCTTCAACGCGGAACTGGTTGCAGTCACCCGCGGCACGCTGGACCCGCTGCTGGCGCGCCTGCGCGCGCAAGGCATCTCGATCGACGCGGTGGACGTGGCGGTGGCGAACGATCGCCTCGGCGTCAACCTGTTGCCGCCGGAACAGACGCCGCATCGCGTGCGGCCGCGGCGCCGCCTGAATCTGGCGCTGGCCGCCGCCTGCGTGCTGTTGCTGTTCGCGGTGCTGGGTGCATGGCTGCACAATCGGCAGGCCGCGCTCGGCGAGATGCAGGCCGAGGTCGACAGCATGCGCAGCGAGGCGCAGCAGGTGGTCGCGCTGCGCCAGCAACTGCAGGACAACGCCGGCGCGGCCGGTTTCCTGGCCCAGCGCAAGAAGAACACCGTCAGCATGCTCAGCCTGTTGCAGGACGCCACCGCGCGGCTGCCCGACAGTGCGTGGCTGGAGCGCTTCAGTGTCGACAACACCGGCCAGATCGGCTTTCAGGGGCAGAGCCAGCAGGCGGCGAAACTGCTCGACACGCTGAAGGATTCCACGCTGATCACCGATGCCAGTTTCCAGGGCAGCATCCAGCCCGACCCGACCACCGGCAAGGAGCGCTTCTACCTGACCGCGCGCGTGCACCAGCCCACCGTCGGCAAGCCGAAGTCGTCGGCCCTGGCAACGGGCGCGGCAAATGGCGGGAGCGCGCCATGAAGGCTATCGCCCTCAATCGGCGCGACAGCCGCATCGCCGCGATCGCATTGCTGCTGCTGGCGCTGCTGCTGGCTTATTTCGTGTTGCTGCACTGGTGGTTCGTGGCGCCGCTGCAGCAGATCCGCAGCGACATGGCCGACCTGCGCGACACCCACAGCCGCTATGCCGCCGCGATCGCCGAGAAACCGGCCCTGCAGCAGCGCATCGCCGCGCTCGGTGCGGGCCAGGCCGCCAGCAGCGCGTTCCTGGCCGCGGACGATCCGAACACCGCGGCGGCCGATCTGATGCAGCGCGTGGTCGACGTGGTCGCCGGCAACACGCAAGGCGGCAGCTGCGTGGTCAGCCAGAAGATGCCGCTGCCGAATCCGCCGGTCAGCGCCGGCGAGCCGTACCGCAAGGCCGCGGTGAGCATCAGCCTGAGTTGCGACATCGAGCCGCTGGCGGCGGTGCTGCAAGCGCTGGAGCAGGGCACGCCGTATCTGTTCGTCGACGATCTGAGCATCTACCGCAACCCGGTGGCGTCGCAGCAGAATCACGCGGCGCCACTGGAAGTGCAGTTCACCTTGTCCGGCTATGTACGGCCGGCGCGCGGCGCGCCTGCGCCGTCGGCTGCCAGCGCGACGCCCGCCGGCGCGGGAGCCCCGCCATGACCGCGGCTAACCAGCGTCAGCTGACGCCGGTCCTGGTCGCGATCGTGGTGCTGCTGAGTGCCGCGCTGCTGCTGTTGCTGGGCGGCGTCGGCCGCGCTGCGCATTGGGATCCCCCGCGCACGCTGGCCGCGCTGCCGCCAACCGGCAATCCCGCCGATCTGCCGCAGCCGCAGCCGCTGCAGAAGTTTGCGCTGGTCTGGCAAAAGCCGTTGTTCAGCCCCGACCGCAAACCGGTGGCCCGTGCGGCCGACGGCGGCAGCAACCTCGGCGATCTCGAACTGACCGGCATCATTCTCACCCCCAACCTGCGCATGGTCTTGCTGCGCGACAAGAACGGCGACAAGCAGGTGCGGCTGCGCGAAGGCGAGGCTCTGGCCGACGGCAGCGTGAAGCTGGTGGAGGTGCGCCCGCGTTCGGCGCTGTTCGACTCGTCCGCGGGCCGCACCGAGCTGAAGTTGCCGGCCGGCGCTCCGATCGACGACAAGCCCCCTGCCACGGCCAATGCCGCCCCGGGTACCGGCACGATCATGCAGGTCGAGCCGGGGGCCCAGCCCGGCGGCACCAGCCCGGGCGCGCCGCAGCAACGCCCGGCACCCAATCCCGCAGTGCAATCGGCTGTCCAGCGGCTACGCCAGAATATCCAGAAACGTCGGGCCGCTCGCGCCGCCGCGGGCCACGAAGGAGTACGTTGATCCATGTTCCGCATGCTCACCCAGCAAGTCCTGCGCACTGCCACACTTGCCGTTGCCGTGGGCATGGCCGGTTGCGCCAGCCTGCCGCAGGCGCCCGACGACGGCGCGCTGCAGCGCGAGGCGATGGCCGGCACCCGTAACCCGGTGCCGGCGCCATTGCCGGTGAACAACGACGTCGGCGGCGAAAGCGCGGCCACGGCGAAACCCGAGGTCAGTCACGGCAGCGGCCAGTTCATCCGACCTGGTGCTCTGGCCACGCCACGTCCGGCGGCCGGCGGCAACGGCGCGGTGACGTTCAACTTCGAGAACCAGCCGGTGCAGGCGGTAGTCAAGGCGATCCTCGGCGACCTGCTCAAGCAGAACTACACGATCGTGCCGGGCGTACAGGGCAACATCTCGTTCGCCACCTCCGAGCCGGTCGATTCGAGCCAGGCGTTGCCGATCCTGGAAACCTTGCTGTCGTGGACGCACAACGCGCTGGTGCGGCGCAGCGGCGGCTACGTGGTGGTGCCCGAGAAGGACGCGGTAGCCGGCAACCTGGTGCCCAGTCTCGGTGCGGCGTCGCCACAGGGCGGCATGCAGGCGCGGCTGTTTCCGCTGCACTACATCTCGGCCACCGAGATGCAGAAGCTGATCAAGCCGTTCGCGCGGAAGGATTCGATCCTGCTGGCGGACCCGGCGCGCAATCTGCTGGTGATGTCCGGTACGCCGGACGAGCTGGCCAACTACCAGAGCATGGTGCGCACCTTCGACGTCGACTGGCTGCGCGGCATGTCGGTGGGCGTGTTCAACCTGCAATACGCCAGCGTGGGCGAGCTGATGCCGAAGCTGGATGGCATGTTCGGCGAAAAGGGGAATACCCCGCTGGCCGGCATGCTGCGCTTCATCCCGATCGAACGCACCAATGCGCTGGTGGTGATCAGCACCCAGCCCGAGTATCTGCAGGAAGTGGGCGACTGGATCACCCGCATCGATCGCGGCGGCGGCAACGAGCCGCAGCTGTTCGTCTACGACGTGCGCAACCTAAAAGCGTCGGACCTGGCGAAGTATCTGGCGCAGATCTATACCAACGGCGCCGGCGGCGGTAGCGACAATGGCGGCCAGGTCGGCCCGGGCCTCAATAGCGGCACGCTGGGCAGCGCCAACAATGCCAGCGCGACCAGCATGGGCAGCACGGCCGGCAGCTTCGGCAGCTCGGCTGGCGCGGGCACTGGCGTCCTGGGCGGCGGCCTGAACGGAAAATCCGGCGGTTCCGTTTTGGGCGGCACCGGTTCCGAAAACGGCGAAAGCGGCGGTGCGGCCGGTGGACTGGGCGGAACATCGTCCGGCTTCGGCAATACCGGCACGGGTGGCGGCAACAATGCCGGTGCGTCGAACGACCAGCAGTACAGCTCCAGCGACGGCAGCGTGAAGATCAGTTCGGTCGACAGCAACAACCAGCTGCTGGTGCGCGCGCGGCCGTCGCAGTGGGAAGAGATCAAGTCGGCGATCCACAAGCTCGACAACGTGCCGATGCAGGTGCAGATCGAGACGCGCATCCTCGAGGTCAGCCTCACCGGCGAATTCCAGTTCGGCGTGCAGTGGTACCTGGAAGGGCTGACCGGCAGCACCACCGACAGCAACGGCAACATCGTGCCCGGCGAACCGTACCGGCACCGGCAGGTCGCGCTGGGCCAGGGCGGCAATGTCTTCAAGGGCGAGCCGTTCTTCTACTCGTTCCTCAACAGCAAGCTGCAGGTCGCCGTGAGTGCGATGGAGACCAGCGGCAATACCAAGACGCTGTCGGCGCCGTCGATGGTGGTGATGAACAACCAGCTGGCGAGCATCACGGTCGGCGACCAGATTCCGATCAACCAGACCAGCGTCAACACCGGTATCGGCACAGCCACCAGCTACAGCCAGGTGAGCTACCTCAACACCGGCGTGATACTCAATGTGCAGCCGCGCATCAATCCCGGCGGCCTGGTCTACATGAACATCAGCCAGGAGGTCAGCCAGCGCGACACGTCGGTAGCGCCGGTCAACGGCAATCCGGCCATCTCGCAACGCAAGCTGTCCACCCAGGTGGCGGTGCAGAGCGGGCAGACCGTGCTGCTCGGCGGCCTGATCCAGCAGGCCGAGGGCAATACCGACACCGGCATTCCGGGAATCAACCGGGTGCCCATCTTCGGTCGGCTGTTCGGCAATACCAACCGCAGCCGCAACCGCACCGAGCTGATCGTGCTGATCACGCCGCGGGTGATTCGCGGCGGCGAGGACGCCCGTCAGGTCACCGACGACTATCAGGCCAAGTTCGAATCGCTGGCGCCGCTGCGCGCATCCGCCGATCGTGCCGGCACGGCGCCGGCCGTCATCGCACCGCTGCCGGCCACGGCTCCGGCACCGGCGCCGGGCTGGCCGGAGCAGTTGCAGCAGCATGCCGAAACGGCGCTGCAGCACTCCGACTACGCCACCGCACAGGACCTCGCGCTGCAGTCGTGGAAGCAGGGCTCGCGCCACGGCGCCCTGTGCGAGCGCAACTGGCAGGTGATCATCGAGTCGCGCCAGCACAGCAACCGGCTGGGCAGCGTCGACGATGCGCGCAAGCAGCAAGCCACGTGTCTGAAACCTCAGTGATGATCGTGGCCGAGGCGGCGCGGCGCTGATACGACCGGCGCAGCCGTTATCATCGGCGTGGATGACTGCATCCACGCCGATATTCCCCATCACGCCGCTGCTGCCGCAGATCCGCGCATCGCTGGCGGCGCATCCGCGGCTGGTACTGGAGGCGCCGCCCGGCGCCGGCAAGACCACCCAGGTGCCGCTGGCCCTGCTCGACGCGGTGTGGCTGGCGGGGCGCAAGATCGTGATGCTGGAACCGCGCCGGATCGCGGCGCGCGCCGCCGCGCAATTCATGGCGCGGCAGCTCGGCGAAGCGGTCGGCCAGACCGTCGGCTACCGCATCCGCTTCGAATCGAAGGTGAGCGCGGCGACCCGGATCGAGGTGGTCACCGAAGGCATCCTGACCCGGCTGATCCAGCACGATCCGGAACTGGGCGGCATCGGTGCGATCGTGTTCGACGAATTTCACGAGCGCCATCTGGCCGGCGATCTCGGCGCGGTGCTGGCGCTGGACGTGCAGGCCACGCTGCGTCCCGAGCTGCGCCTGCTGCTGATGTCGGCCACGCTGGACGGCGAGCGCATCGCGCAATGGCTGGATGCGCCGCGCATCTCCAGTCCCGGACGCAGTTTTCCGGTACGCACCGAGCATCCGGCCGCCCGCGCGCAAGAAAGCATCGAGCATCAGCTGGCCCGCATCGTGCGGCTCGCGCTGGAGGAAAACGACGGCGACGTGCTGGCGTTCCTGCCCGGCCGGCGCGAGATCGCGCGTGCGCAAACCGTGCTGGCGCAGACGCTGACGCGTGCCGACGTCGAGGTGCTTGCTCTGCACGGCGAGCTGTCGCTGGCCGAACAGCAGGCCGCGCTGGCGCCGGCCGAGCCGGGCACGAGACGCGTGGTGCTGGCGACCAACGTAGCCGAGTCCAGCATCACCTTGCCCGGCATCCGTGCCGTGGTCGACGCGGGCCTCGCGCGCGAACCACGCTTCGATCCGAACTCCGGCTTCACCCGGCTGGAGACCGTCAGCATCTCGCAGGCTTCGGCCGACCAGCGTGCCGGCCGTGCCGGTCGCGTGGCGGCGGGTACCGCGTATCGGTTATGGCCGCAGAGCAAGCGACTGGAACCGGCGCGCAGCGCGGAAATCGCCCAGGCCGAACTGTCCGCGCTGGCGCTGGAACTGGCAGCCTGGGGCGTGCCGGCCGACGGCACCGACGCGATGCGCTGGCTGGATCCGCCGCCGGCCGGCGCGCTGGCGCAGGCGCGCGAGCTGCTGGTCCGGCTCGGCGCACTCGGCGCCGACGGCCGCATCAGCGCGCTGGGCCGGGGCATGCTGGAGCTGGGTGCCGCGCCGCGGCTGGCTGCGGCGGCGTGGCGCGCGCCGGTCGAGCTGCGTGCGTTGATCGCCGATCTGCTGGCGTTGATGGAAGCCCGCTCGCCGCTGCGTGGCGGACAGGCGCGCAGCGACGATTTCCGGGTGCGGGTGGCGGCCTTGCATGCATGGCGCGATCGTCGCGGCAGCACCGCGCGTGGCGAGGCGGACACCGGCGCACTGGCGGCGATCGAGCAGGTCAGCAAGGGCTGGCGCCGGCGTCTGGAGGTGCGTACCGCAGCCAGCGGCATGCCGGACAGCCACAGCGTGGGCGATCTGTTGCTGCACGCGTTTCCCGACAGAGTCGCGCGCCGCGACGACAGCAATGCGCTGCGCTATACGCTGGCCAATGGCCGCGGTGCGCGCCTGCACGAAAACACCGCCTTGCATGGCGAGCCGTGGCTGGTCGCGCTGGATGTCCGCCACGAAGCGCGCGACAGCCTGATCCTGGCCGCCGCGCCGTTCGATCCACGGGCGCTGGAACGCGACTATCCCGCGCAGTTCACGCGTGAACGCACGCTGCGCTGGAACGCCGAACGCGCCGCGGTCGAGGCTTTCGACGAACGGCGTTTCGGCGCCATCGTGCTGGAGCGCCGCAGTGTGCCGGTGCAGCCGCAGGATGCGTTGCCGGCCTTGCTCGCCGCGGTGCGCGCCGGCGGCATCGATGTACTCCCCTGGAGCGAACACGCGCGGCGCCTGCGGGCGCGCATGCAGGCGCTGCGCGCATGGATGCCGGAGCTGGGCCTGCCGGATGTTTCGGATGCGGCGCTACTGGCTTCGCTGGATGACTGGCTGGCGCCGTATCTGGATGGCAAGCACCGGCTCGATGCGTTGGACGCCGAAGAGCTGTCGCAAGCACTGACCGCGTTGTTCGATTACGAGCAACGCCGCCTGCTCGATGCGCAGGCGCCGGAAAGCCTGCTGGTGCCCAGCGGCCAGAGCCGACGGCTCGAATACGCCGGAGGCGAACCGCCGGTGCTGGCGGTGAAGCTGCAGGAACTGTTCGGTCTGGCCGATACGCCCCGCGTCGGCGGCGGCCGCATTCCGGTCACCTTGCATCTGCTGTCGCCGGCTGGCCGGCCGATCCAGGTGACCCAGGACCTGAAGGGTTTCTGGGAGCGCACCTATCCGGATGTGAAGAAGGAACTGAAGGGCCGTTATCCGCGCCATCCGTGGCCGGACGATCCGTGGACCGCCACACCGACGCATCGTGCCAAGCCGCGCCCGCGGCATTGATCCCGCCCGGGGACGCCCGGCGTTGAATGGATCAGGCCGTCCATGGCGCACGGATCGACTGGAAGCGTTACCTTGCTCATGTCACCGTTGCCGCCTGGTTGTGTACCCTTGATCGCAACGGCTTCGCCCGGGGTTACCTTGCCACAGACACATGATTCCCATCATTCCGCGAATCAACCGTCCTCACCGCGTCACCTGACGGCGTATCTGTGGAGTTTGCTGGCGCTGCTGACAGGATTGGCGGTGACGCTGGTGATCCATAGCCAGCAGGTGCAGGCCCGGGAGGCGAAGCGAACCCTCGTTCGCAATGAGCTTGCCAGCAAGAGCTATGCGGAACTGCAGGAGAAATTGCATTCGGCCGAAGCGCTGCTGCGTGCCGTGCAGACGCTCTTTCTCGTCTCGGCGGATGTCACTCCGTCGGATTTCGGCACCCTCTACCTCAACATGCGCCCGCGCGAACAAAATCCCGGCCTGCTGGCGCTGGCATATGCACAACGCGAGGTGCGTTCCGGCGGCGAGCATTACATAACCCGCTGGGTCAATCCGCTGGCAGGGAACGAGGCAGTGGCCGGGCTCGACGTCAGTGCGCAGCCACACAATCTGGCCGCCTTGCTGGTCTCGCGCGACACCGACCAGATCGCGCTTTCGGCGCCGTTCCGCCTGGTTCAGCAGGTCTTGCCCGGCACGCCGGACGATGGCATCACGATGCGGCTGCCCGTCTTCAGTCCGGGCAACCCGCCGCGCACGGTCGAGGAGCGGCGCAAGCGCATGCGCGGCTCGATCGCGATGTCGTTCCGGTTGAGCCGCCTGATCGGCGATGCCATCCCAGAGCCACTGACCCGCGAACTGCATGTGCGCATCACCGACACCAGCGGCCCGCTCGGGTTGCTCCTGTTCGACTCCCATCCGGGTCCGGCCCTGCCGGCGGGCGGATACCATTTCGAACGACGGCTCGAGTATGGCGGCCGGGTGTGGGACATCGTGATGCAGCCGCTGGACTCCGACTCGACGCGGATCGCATGGAGCCAGTCCGTCCTGCCCGCCGGCCTGCTGGTGAGCGTGCTGCTGGCGCTGCTGGTTTTTTCCGTGGTCGGCGCGCGCCAGCGGGCACTGGACCTGGGCTGGCGGATGAGCCGCCGCTACCGCGAGAGCGAAGAGCGCTTTCGCGCGCTGAACGATCTCCTGCCTATGCTGGTCTTGCTGGCCGAGGTCGGGAGCGGACGGATCACCTACACCAACCAGGCTGCGCGCGCCCGTCTCGGCGAACATGTGGCCGAACGCTATATGCCCGATCTGTTCGAGGACCAGGATCTGCGCGTGTGGTTGCGTAGCGCGGACAATCGCGGCTGCGACCGGCTCGAAGCGCAGCTGCGCATGGGTGATGGCGCCAGTTTCTGGGCCAGCGTGGCGATCTCGCGCATCGTGCTGAGCGGCCGCGACAAGTTGCTGGTGGTGGCGAACGACATCAGCGAACAGCGGCAGCTCACCGAGTTGCTGAGCTACCAGGCCAGCCATGACGCCTTGACCGGGCTGTACAACCGGCGCGAGTTCGAGCGCCGGCTGCAGGCCGCGCTGGCGCTGACCGTCAGCGACACGCCGCCCGCCGTCCTGCTGTACCTCGATCTCGACCAGTTCAAGCTGGTCAACGACACTTCCGGTCATCTGGCCGGCGATCAGCTGCTGGCGCAGCTGGCCATCGTCATGGGCAGGCAGCTGGGCGGCGACGATGTGCTGGCGCGCCTCGGCGGCGACGAGTTCGGTGTACTGGTTGCCGATGTGGCCGGTCGGGCCGTCGCCGAGGAGATCGCCGAGCGCATGCGCCGCTGCATCGACGGCTATGTATTCATCTGGGAGCAGCACAGCTACACCGTCAGCGCCAGCATCGGCGGCGTGATGATCGATCGTCCGGACATCCTGGTGAAGGACCTGCTCACGCAAGCCGACACCGCCTGCTACATGGCCAAGGAAGTGGGCCGCAACCGGGTGCATTTCTATTCCGAGCGCGACGACGAAACCCTGCGCCGCCACGGCGAGATGGAGTGGGCCAACCGGCTGCGCTGGGCGGTCGATGAGCAACGCCTGGTGCTGATGTACCAGGAAATCTGGACGTTGCCGCTGACGCCCGGCGGCGAGGCCGGAATCGAAGTACTGCTGCGGTTCCGCGACGAGTCCGGCCAGCTGGTGGTGCCCGGCGTGTTCATGCCGGCGGCCGAGCGCTACGGCATGATGCCGGTGGTCGATCGCTGGGTGGTCGAAACCACGCTGGCCAACTTCGACCGGCTGCATCCCGCCGGCGCCGAGCTGCACACGGTGGCTATCAATCTCTCCGGCGCCAGCGTCGAGGACGAGGCGCTGGCGGGACTGATCATCGGCTGGCTGCGGCAATACCAGGTCGAGCCGTCGAGGGTCTGCTTCGAGATCACCGAGACCGTGGCAGTGCGAAACCTGTCGCAGGTGGTGCGCTTCATGAAGCAGTTGCGCGCGGCGGGCTGCCGCATCGCGCTGGACGATTTCGGCGCCGGCATGTCCTCGTTCACCTATTTGAAGAACTTGCCGCTGGACATCATCAAGATCGACGGCAGCTTCGTGCGCGACATGCTCAGCGATCCGGTCAGCCACCTGATGGTCAGGGCCGTCACCGACATCGGCCATCGGCTCGGCCTTGAAGTGGTCGCCGAGTGGGTGACCGATCTGGAAACCGTGCACGCGCTGACGGTGCTTGGGGTCAACTGCGTGCAGGGTTTCAGCCTGCACCATCCCGAGCTGGCCGTGTTCCAGAACGACTGAAACGCCAGCGGATGGCAGCGCAGCTTGTCGCGGATGTTTCGTCCTACGCCGCAACATGCCGGTGCCGGCGTGGCTAGACTGCGGGGATGGACGATACCGCTCCCCTCAACCGATACCAGCTGGCCGAGCTAGGCAGCCTGCTGGCTGAGCCGGCGCGTGCCGCCATGCTGCTGGCGCTGGTGGACGGCACGTCCCGCCCGGCCGGCGAGCTGGCCCATGCGGCCGGCGTCGCACCGGCCACCGCCAGCGCACATCTGCGCCGGTTGCTCGATGGCGGCCTGCTGGCGGCGTATGCGCAAGGTCGCCATCGCTACTATCGGCTGGCCGATGAGCGGGTCGCCGCGATGCTGGAATCGCTGTCGCTGGCGCGCTCCGCCGCGCCGCGGCCGCTGCCGACCCGGGCCGATGCGAAGCTGCGGCGGGCGCGTTGCTGTTATCGGCATCTGGCCGGAACGCTCGGCGTTGCGTTCTGCGCCACCTTGCTGCGGCGCGACTGGCTGCAGACCGGATCGCGTGGCTTGTTCCTGCGGCCGGACGGTGCGGCGGCGTTGGCCGCCACCGGGCTGGAATTGGCCGACGTCTCGCAACTGTATGGCCGCAGCTGCCTGGACTGGACCGAGCGCCGCATGCACCTGGGCGGCCCGCTCGGGGTGATGCTGACCTCGGCGATGCTGCAAGCCGGCTGGTTGCGCCCGCTGCCGCATGGCCGCGCCCTGCAGCCCAGTGCCGGTGGCCTGCGCCAGCTGGGCATCCTGGGCGTGTCGCTCGAATGACATTGTCGATGGCCAGAAAAAAATGGACGTCCAGGCGTCCATTTACGAAAAGGCTTATCGCGTATTTATTCGAGCATTATCCGTTTTCATTTTTCGGCGAGTATCCATCGCGTACCGCCGGAAAATCGATGAAGGCGCAACGGGCATAAACTTCGGCAAAGCGGCGGCGCGCTTATTTTAAATCGCAAGATAATGCGCAAGTCAGGCAATTACTAAAATTGCGACCGTAATCACATAGGATTAATTCCGGGTTGACACCCACTATCGGCGCCACTAGTTTCCACCCGTCCGTCGCGGGGAGACATCAGGCGGATGGTTCCGTAACAGCGCATGGATCGGGGGATCCGTGCGCCGTTCAAGCAATGGCTCGACATTCGTCCTCTAGGCAAGACAGGGGGAGCGACGGTTTATCGGGCATCGCGGAACCGCAAGGCAATTGATCGAAATACGAGAGTCGCGCGAGGGCGCGACATGTCATTGCCACGGGGTCTGGGCGGCCGTGTTGGGTCCGCTCGTCCTCATTTCGGGGAAACTATTTCATGAAGCACAAATTTTTATTGAGCACTCTTGCTGCCTGCACCTTGCTCGGCTTATCCGCCGCGCCGGTGTCCGCTTCGGAGACCAACCCGTATTCGCCGGCCAACGGCCACGCGTACCGTCACGGCGTGCTGCCGACCCGCGACGTGTTGAACAAGATGAACCACTGGAAGGCGCAGCACGCGCTGGCCACGCAGACGACAGCCACCGGCATCGAAACGTTGAGCTACGGCGGTGCGCTCGACAGCGTGGGCGTGATGAGCGGCAAGGTGAAGGTCTACGTCGTTTACTACGGCACCCAGTGGGGCACGCGCACTACCAACGGCGCGGGTGACTCGGTGTTCACGGGCGACTCCGATGGAGCCGCGGCGAAGGCCGAGGAAATGTTCAAGGGTATCGGCACCAACAACGAATTGTGGTCGGCCGACCTGACCCAGTGGTGCGACGGCCCCAACGTCAGCAGCGGTGCCACCAGCTGCCCGTCGAACGCCAACTTCGTGCCGTACCAGAGCGGCGGCACTCTTGCCGGCGTCTGGTACGACAACACCAAGGCCTCGCCCGCCACGGCCACGCAGGCCCAGCTGGCTGCCGAGGCGGTTTCCGCCGCGGCTCACTTCGGCAACACCGCGGCAGGTTCGAACCGCTACACCTACTACATCATCATGTCGCCGCACGGGACCAACCCGGACAGCTACCAGGGTTCGTACTGCGCATGGCATGACTACACCACCTCGTCCTACGGCGACATCGCATACAGCAACCAGCCGTACAACATGGACTCGGGCCAGGGTTGTGGCGTGAATTTCGTCAACTCGGGCAGCGCCGGTACGCTGGACGGCTGGACCATGACGCTCGGCCACGAGTGGCACGAAATGATGTCGGATACCTATCCGGCCGGCGGCTGGACCAACCACACCGGCAATGCGACCTACAACGGCCAGGAAAACTCCGACGAGTGCGCCTGGATCGCGGCGGGTTCGCCCGGCGGTGCAGCCAACATCACCTTTGCCACCGGCACGTTCACCGAACAGGCCAGCTGGTCCAATGACACCAATGCGTGTTCCATCTCGCATCCGATCGTGGGTGGTGGCACCGGCGGCGGCACGCCGGTGGCGAATTTCACCGACACGATCAGCGGCTTGACGGTGAACTTCACCGACAGCTCCACCGATACCGGCGGCACCATTTCGTCGCACTCGTGGACTTTCGGCGACGGCAGCACGTCGACTGCCACCAGCCCGAGCCACACCTATGCGACAGCCGGCACCTACAGCGTGACTGAAACGGTGACCGACAGCGTCAGCGGCGCGACCAACTCCAAGACGTCCTCCGTGACCGTCGCGAGTTCGGGTGGCACGCCGACCGCCAACTTCACCGACACCGTCAGCGGCCTGACCGCGACCTTTACCGACACCTCCACGGATTCGGGCGGCAGCATCGGCTCGCATGCATGGACCTTCGGCGACGGCAGCACCTCGACGGCTACCAGCCCGAGTCACACCTATGCGGCAGCTGGTACCTACAGCGTCACCGAGACGGTGACCGACAGCGTCGATGGCCAGACCAGCTCCAAGACGACATCGGTGACGGTCTCCAGCGGTGGCGGTTCGTCGCAGCTGCTCGGCAACACCGGCTTCGAAAGCGGCGCCGCCTCGCCGTGGACGATGAGCTCCGGCGTACTGTGCAGCAACAGCACCTGCTCGGGTGAAGTCGCCCACAGCGGCAGCGGGTTCGCATGGCTGGATGGCTATGGTTCGTCGCACACCGACACGGTGTCGCAGAAGGTGACCATCCCGAGCGGCGAGACCTCGGCCACCTTGTCTTACTACCTGCACATCGATACGGCGGAGAGCGGATCGACGGCGTACGACAAGCTGACGGTGCAGGTGCTGAACAGCTCGGGCTCGGTGCTCGCGACACTGGCGACGTTCTCGAACGTCAACGCGGCGAGCGGCTACACCGTGCACACGGCCAATCTCGCGCCGTACATCGGTCAGACCGTGACAATCAAGTTCACCGGCAAGGAAGATAGCTCCCTGCAGACCTCGTTCGTGCTGGACGATGTCACGCTGAACGTGCAGTAAGCCCCAGGACGGCAGCCGCTTCGTGCGGCTGCCGTCAGCGGCCATCGAGGATGCGCAAGCGCGCATCCTCGCGCCGAACAAGGAAGTATCTCCGGCCCGATCGGCAACGATCGGGCCTTTTTGATGCGCGCAGCCGATCGGCGATGGCCCGGTGAGCGGTGCATTGCGCGCGGGCCGCATGCGACCATGGGCAGATGACTCCGACCCCCCATCTTCGACTGGCGATCATCGGCGGCGGCCCGGCTGGCCTGATGGCGGCCGAAGCGGCGTGCGCGGCGGGCGTGGCCGTCGACCTGTACGACACGATGGGTTCGGTCGGACGGAAATTCCTGCTGGCCGGCAAGGGCGGCCTCAACCTCACCCACAGCGAGCCGCCGGCGCGTTTCGTCGAACGCTACGGTGCGCGCGGTAAGGAGATCCGGCGGTGGTTCGAAGAGTTCGATGCGGATGCGCTGCGCGCGTGGGCGCGCGGACTCGGCGTGGACACCTTTGCCGGCAGCTCCGGCCGGGTATTTCCCGTCGGCCTCAAGGCGGCGCCGTTGCTGCGCGCCTGGCTGCGCCGCCTGCGCGAGTCCGGCGTGACGTTTCACATGCATCATCGCTGGCTCGGCTGGCAGGCGCATGACACCTTG
The DNA here is from genome assembly GCF_042657005.1 of Rhodanobacter terrae. Taxonomy (NCBI): domain Bacteria; kingdom Pseudomonadati; phylum Pseudomonadota; class Gammaproteobacteria; order Lysobacterales; family Rhodanobacteraceae; genus Rhodanobacter; species Rhodanobacter terrae. Next base: position 185,351 of record NZ_JBHSNG010000004.1, on the reverse strand, counting down.
CATTTCGCTACGCCGCAGGGCGAGCGCACGGTGCCGGCCAGCGCGGTGATCCTGGCGCTGGGCGGCGCCAGCTGGCCGCAGCTCGGTTCCGATGGCGCCTGGGTAAAACCGTTGCAGCAAGCGGGTGTCGACATCGCACCGCTGCAACCGGCGAACTGCGGCTTCGAGCTCGACTGGAGCGAACATCTGTCGAGCCGCTTCGGCGGCGCACCGCTCAAACCGGTGGTGGCGCACTGGATCGATCGCCGCGGGGTGGCTCATGCGCGCCAGGGCGAATGCGTGCTCAGCGAATACGGCATCGAGGGCAGCCTGATCTACGCGATCGGCGCGGAGCTGCGCGAACAGATGGCCGAACGTGGCGAGGCGAGGCTGATGCTCGATCTGGTGCCCGGCTACACCGAGCCGGTACTCGCCGATCGCCTCGCGGCGCCTCGCGGCAAACACAGCATCGGCGACTGGTTGCGCCGTCGGGCCGGGCTGGATGCAGCGAAGTGCGCGCTGGTGTTCGAGCTGACCGGCAAACCCGTGCTGGCCGATCCGCCGGCGCTGGCGAAACAGCTCAAGGCGTTGTCGCTGCGGCTGCGCGCGCCGCGGCCGGTAGCCGAAGCGATCAGCACCGCCGGCGGCGTGCGACTGGAGGCGCTGGATGAAAACCAGATGCTGCGTGCCCGTCCCGGCGTGTTCTGCGCCGGCGAGATGCTCGATTGGGAAGCCCCGACCGGCGGCTATCTGCTGACCGCGTGTTTTGCCAGCGGCTTGATCGCCGGTCGCGGCGCGGCACGCTGGCTGGGCGCCGGTCACGCGGCATCGCGCTAGGCGGGTGCCGCCCGCTTCGGCGGCCGGCGACGCGGCTTCAAGGCGCGGGTCGCTTCACCAGCTTGATCTCGAACAATTTCGGCCAACACTTGCCGGTGACGAACAGGCGATCGTGCGCGGCGTCGTAGGCGATGCCGTTGAGCACGTCGTTGCCGGGATCCGGCAACTGGCTGATATCGAACAAGCCGTCCAGGTCGATCCAGCCCACGACGTGCCCGTTCGCGGGGTCGATCCGCGCGATGCGGTTGGTCAGCCACACGTTCGCGTAGAGCTCGCCCTTGATCCACTCCAGCTCATTGAGGTTGGTGACCGGTGCGCCGTCGGCCGTCACCTTGATGCGGCGGGTCGTGGCCAGCGTTTCCGGATCCAGCACTCGCAGCACCGGCGTGCCGTCGCTCATGTAGAGGTGGTGGCCGTCGCGCGTCAACGCCCAGCCTTCGCCCGCATAGGTAAACGTGTGCCGCAGCTTGAAGCTGGCCAGGTCGTAGACGAAACCGGTCTGCGTCTGCCAGGTGAGCTGCACCAGCCGGTCTTTCCAGTCCACGATGCCTTCGCCGAAATACTGCGACGGCAGCTTGTAGCGCTGCACCGTCTCGCCGCTGGACAACTCCACCTTGCGTACGGTCGAGGTGCCGGCCTGGCCGGTGCTTTCGTAGAGATAGCCGTTTTTGTAGAACAGGCCTTCGGTATAGGCGCCGGTGTCGTGCGGGTAGGTGTGCACGATCTTGTAGCCGTAGACCGGGATGGCTGCCTGCGCGACGGCGCTGCCCAGCAGCAGGACGAGAGCGAAGATCAAGGAGAGGCCGGGCGATCGCATCATCGGGTCAGCTTTTTGGTTGGTGAATAATGTCGGGGCCAGCAACCGTCAGCCCAGTGGACGCACGCGGAAGTTGCGGCCCTTGATCTTGCCGGCGCGCAGGCGCTCGAGTGCCTTGTTCGCCAGCGCGCGGCTGATCGCCACGTAGGCGCGGGTGGCGAATACGTCGATCTTGCCGATGTCCTTCGCGTCCAGCCCGGCATCGCCGGTGAGTGCGCCCAGGATATCGCCGGGACGCAGCTTGTCCTGCCGCCCGGCATCGATCACCAGCGTCTTCATCGGCGCCAGGTGCAAGGTCTTGCCGCGTGACGGCGCCACTTTCAGCGGACGCCACGGCAGTGGCGTGCCGGCCAGCTCCTCGATGTTCGCCGCCTTCGGCCGCTCGCGCGGGGTGCACAGCGTGATCGCCAAGCCGGTCTGGCCAGCGCGGCCGGTACGGCCGATGCGGTGGGTGTGCGTTTCCGGATCGTGTGCGATGTCGTAGCTCACCACCAGCGGCAGCGCGACGATGTCCAGACCGCGCGCGGCCACGTCGGTGGCCACCAGTACCGCGCAACTGCGATTGGCGAAACGCACCAGTACTTCGTCGCGGTCGCGCTGCTCCATGTCGCCATGCAGCGCGAGCGCGGAGAAGCCGCGGCGATCCAGCTCCTGCGCTACCGCATCCACTTCGCGGCGCATGTTGCAGAACACCAGGGCATGCTCCGCGTGCGCACCGCTCAGCAGCTGCGCCAACGCGTCGGGCTTCTGTGCCGGTTCCACCTCGTGGAAGCGCTGCTCGATTGCCGGCTGTTGGTGCACCGGCGCATCGACTGTCACCTCGACTGGATGCTTCTGCACGCGCTGGCTCACCGTACGGATCTCATCGGGATAGGTTGCCGAGAACAGCAGCGTCTGATGGTGCTTGGCGATGCGCCCGATGATGTCGTCGATCGCCTCGGTGAAGCCCATGTCGAGCATGCGGTCGGCCTCGTCCAGCACCAGCACCTTGATGCCGCCGCCATGCAGGCTTTCGCGCTTCAGATGTTCCTGCACGCGGCCGGGCGTGCCCACCACAATGTGCGGGTCATGCGTGAGCGAGGCCAGCTGCGGCCCCAGCGGCATGCCGCCGCACAGGGTCAGCAGCTTCACGTTCGGGATGTTCGCCGCCAGCTTGCGGATCGCCTTGCTGACCTGGTCGGCCAGTTCGCGGGTCGGGCACAGCACCAGCGCCTGCAGCCGGATCGTGTCCACGTCGATCGATTGCAGCAGGCTCAAGCCGAACGCCGCGGTCTTGCCGCTGCCGGTCTGCGCCTGCGCGATCACGTCGTGGCCCTCCAGCATCGGCGGCAGGCTTTGCGCCTGCACCGGCGTCATCGTGGCGTAGCCGAGCGTTTCGAGGCTGGCGAGCAGGGCGGGTTTGAGCGGGAGCGTGCTGAAGGCGGTCATCCGTACATGATCGCATGCCCGCCGCCGCGCACCGCGATGACTTGCATCCAGCCGCCAGCTCGCCGACCCTGTACGGCTATCGCCCCAGTGATTACCGCCATGGATATCGTTTTCATCGAAGACCTGCGCATCGACACCGTCATCGGCATCTACGACTGGGAGCGCCGCGTGCGGCAGACGCTGTCGTTCGATATCGAGATGGCGTTCGACAACACCGTGCCGGCAGCCGGCGACGACATAGCGCTCACGCTGAACTACAAGGACGTTTCCAAGCGCCTGATCGGCTACGTGGGCGAATCCAGCTTCGGTCTGGTCGAGACGCTGGCCGAGCGCTGCGCGGCGATCATTCGCGAGGAGTTCGGGGTCGGCTGGGTACGCCTGAAACTGTCCAAGCCCGGCGCGGTGCGCGGTGCGAAGGCGGTGGGCGTGCGGATCGAACGCGGCACGCGGCCGGACTGATGGCGCAGGTCTATCTGAGTCTGGGCTCCAACCTGGAGCCGCAGCGTTATCTGCCTGCGGCAATTGCCGCCTTGCGCGAGCGCTTCGGTGCGATCGCGGTGTCGCCGGCTTATCGCAGCCGGTCGGTGGGTTTCGACGGCGCGGACTTCGTCAACCTGGCGGTGGGGCTGGATACCGAGCTGTCGCCCGAAGCGCTGAACGACTGGCTGCACGCGCTGGAAGATAGCCACGGCCGCCGCCGCGACCTGCCGCGTTACTCCGATCGCACGCTGGATATCGACATCGTGTTCTACGACGCGCTGGTGCTGGACGGGCCGGGGCATCTGCAGATTCCCCGCAAGGAATTGCGACATGCGTTCGTGCTGCGGCCGATCGCGGATATCGCGCCTGCGTTCCTGCATCCCCGCAGCGGCCTCAGCATGGCCGAGTTGTGGGCGGCGTTTCCGGCGGAGCACGAGCCACTGACCGTCGAGCAGCTGCCGGATTGAGCGATCCGCACTGTCGCGCGTGGACGGCTGGTGCTAGAAAGGCATCTTCATAATCCACGGACGCGGGGGCGACGCACATGGCTGGAAAATTCGCACGCAGTTGGGCCTTGATGAAAGCGAGCGCGATGGTGTTGCGCTCGGACAAGTCGTTGCTGGTTTTTCCTTTGCTGTCGGGGCTGTGCACGCTGCTGGTGGCGGCTAGCTTCCTGATCCCGGTCGTAGTGATGACGGTCGGCGGCGAGCATGCCGGGCAGGACTTCCAGCAACGCATGTCGGCAGGTGCGTATCTGCTGATGTTCGCGTTCTATCTGGTGCAGTACTTCGTGATCATCTTCTTCCAGACCGCGCTGACCGGTGTAGCGCTGATGCATCTGCGCGGCGAACCGACCAGCGTGGCGGCAGGGTTTGCGCTGGCGCGTTCCCGCTTGCCGCATATCTTTGGTTACGCGCTGATTGCGGCCACCGTCGGCCTGGTGTTGCGGATGGTCCAGGAGCGCCTCGGCCTGATCGGGCGGTTGGTGGTGGGTTTCCTCGGGTTGGCCTGGACGGTCGCCACGTTCCTGGTCGTGCCGATCCTGGCCAGCGAGGATGTCGGCCCGGTCGATGCGGTGAAGCGCAGCGTGGAATTGCTCAAGCGCAGCTGGGGCGAGAACCTGATCGGCAACGGCGGCATCGGCGTGGTGTTCGGTTTGCTGATGCTCATGGCCGTGCTGGTCGGCGCAGTGCTGATCGGCGGCGCGGTCGCGCTGCAATCGGTCGTTGCGATCGTGCTGGCGGTGACCGTAGTGGTGCTGGGGTTCATCCTGCTCGGCCTGATCCAGTCGTCGCTGCAAGGCATCTACTCGGCCGCGCTGTACCGCTATGCGGAAGCGGGCGAGGCCAGTGTCGGTTTCGACCAGGCCTTGCTCGAGCAGGCGTTCGCTCCGAAGAAGAAATAGCCGGTAGCCTGCGTGAAGCAGGCAGGCGTGAAGTACGAGGACGCGCGGATACGCTCCCCTGCATGCAGGGGAGCCCAGGGTGAGACTCTTCGCGAAACTCACACCGACAGCGTGCGGCCGCCGTCGATGTGGATGATCTGGCCGGTGACGAACGTGGCATCGCGCAGCAGCCACAGCACCGCCCCGGCCACGTCGTCCGGCGCGCCCGCACGTTGCAGCGGCGTGCGCGCCAGCATCGCCTGCTGGTCGGCATACGGCTTGCCGTCGCTGGGCCACATCACGGCGCCGGGGGCGATGCCGTTGACGCGGATGTGCGGACCCAGATCCAGTGCCAGCGAACGGGTCATCGCGGCGAGCGCCGCCTTGGCCATGCAGTACAGCGGGTGTTCCGCCAGCGGCCGTTCGGCGTAGATGTCGACCAAGTTGACGATGCCGCCGTGCGCTTCCCGCAAGGCGGGGATGGCCGCCTGGCTGAGGAAGAACGGCGCCTGCGCATTGGAGGCGAACAGCTCGTTCCATTGCTGCGGCGTCGCGGTGCCCAGCGGCGTGGGATAGAACGCCGAGGCATTGTTGACCAGCGCGTCGAGCCGTCCGTAGTGCGCCAGCAACTGCTCGATCAATGCGGGCAGTGCGGGGATGTCGGCCAGTTCGGCCCGCAGCAGCAGCGTGCTGCCGCTGCGCTGCTGTTCCAGTTCGTCGGCCAGAGTGCGCGCATCGTCGACGGAGCGGCGATAGTGCAATGCAAGGTCGTAGCCGGCCGCATGCAGCGTGCGCGCGATCACCGCACCCACGCGGCGCCCGGCACCGGTGATCAGCACGACGGGCCGGTCATGGCGTGGCTTCATGCATCGACTCCTGTGGCGATCCAGCGGACAGCTTGCCGCAAAGCACGCGATGCGTCATCCGCCGACGAGTGATCACTCCGGCTTCGGCTTGCGCGGTTTCTTGCTGGCGGCCTTGCGCGCGGCGCTGGCGATCTTGCGTGCGGCGCCGGTGGTCGCCTTGTCGGCCAGTTTGTCCATCGCGCGACGCACCGGCGAGGCCTTCTTGCGCGGTGCAGCTTCGACCGGTTCCGCCGCGGCCTCGTTCTCGTCAGCCATCACGGCGTCGCTGCTGAACAAGGCGATCGCCGTGCCGGCGACCTGCCCGGTGTCGTAATACGCGTAGGCGCCGACGCCGAGCGCGCCGATCACCGGCAGCCAGCGCGAAATGCCTTCGCTCACCGTGCGCCGGGTCAGTTTCACGCCGACCTGCTTGGCCACTCTTTGCGCGACGGTATAGGACATCCGGCGGAACACAAGCCGGTCGCCCGTCTGCACGACCAGGTCGCGGAACGCCTGCGCTGCAGTGTGGCGGAACAGGCACCACAGCATCTGTTCGCGGCCCAGCGTGTGATTGCGGCCATACGCGGCGGCGATGTCGCTGACCATCTGGCCCTGGATCTTCCAGATCGCGATCAGCTCCGGCAGCAGGGTCAGCCAGCCCAGCGGCCCCGGCGGCAGTGCCAGCGAGCCGGCGGTGAGTGCGGCGCGCTGGGCGGCGCGCCGGGCCAGCCGGCGTGCCTCGCTGGCGGGATCCCTGCTGCTGCCGATCTTGCTGTCGGGAACCTCGCTGACGAAATCGAGGATCGCCTGGGTGACCCGGCCGTGTTCGACCGGGGCGATGACGGCCGGAACGTGCTCGCTGTGTTTGGCCATGCGCTGCTCCGAGGGATCGCCGCCGTGAACCGGCGGGCGTCCCGGCAGTCTAGAGGAGCCGTGTGAAGCCGGCCTCAATGGCTGGCGTGGGCCGGTCGGCAGCAAGTTTCATCTCGGGCATGACTTTTGGCGCAGGTGCGACAGACAGGCGATATGAGATGTTATAACATTACATTCATTACCCAATCGTCCCCTGCTGGAGCCCCTGATGAAGCCATCCCTGCTCGCCCTGAGTCTTGCCGCCGCGCTGGCCGCGACCGCCGCTCGTGCTGCCGATACGCCGCTGGCGGCGGCCGCTGCCCCGGCGGACAGCGGCATCGGCAACGATCAACCCGCGACCAAGAATCTGAGCACGATCGACGTGTCCGCCAAGCTGGACCAGGCGCGCAACGCGCTGTCGCCGGACACGGGCAGCAGCCAGTACGTGATCGACCAGAAGGCGATCGCGCAGCTGCCGCTGGGCGCCGCCACGCCGGTCAATCAGGTGGTGTTGCAGGCGCCGGGCGTGGTGCAGGATTCCTACGGCGGCCTGCACGTGCGCGGCGACCACGCGAACCTGCAATACCGCATCAACGGCGTCATCGTGCCCGAGTCGATCTCGGGCTTCGGTCAGACCCTGGACGCACGCACGATCAAGAGCGTGAAACTGCTCGACGGCGCGCTGCCGGCGCAGTATGGCTTGCGCACCGCCGCGGTGGTTGACATCACCACCAAGAGCGGCCACGACCTCGGTAACGGCGGCAGCGTGGGCATCACCAGCGGCTCGTTCGGCACGCTCAATCCCAACGCGTCGATCTGGGGCAGCAGCGATCGCTGGAGCTGGTTCCTCACTGGCAATTACCTCGAAAGCGATGTTGGCATAGAGAACCCCACGGCCAGCCGCAAGCCGATCCACGATCACACCGACCAAGCGAAGGGCTTCGGCGACCTGTCCTATCTGATCAACAACGAAACGCGCCTCAGCTTCATGTTCGGTGTGGCCAACAACCGATTCCAGGTTCCGAACAACCCGGGCCAGACGCCGCAGTTCGGCTATCTGGGCCAGACCGATTTCGATTCCACACTCCTCAACGAGCAGCAGCACGAGACCACCCGTTTCGGTGTGCTGTCGCTACAGGGCAAGCTGGGCAGCACGGACTATCAAGTGTCGCTTGGCCAGCGCTATACCGAGGTGGCGTTCAACCCCGATCAGGTCGGCGACCTGATGTTCAACGGCATCGCCGCGAAGGTCGGCCGCAGCAATCGCGCCAGCACGCTGCAGGTGGATTTCGCCACGCCGCTGGGCAACAGCAACACCTTGCGCTACGGCATCTACGGCAGCTTCGAACAAGCCGCCAGCGGCAACAACGCCTGGGTGTTCCCGGCCGACGCGAACGGCGGCCAGGCCAGTACCACGCCGATCAACATCATCGACAACAACCGGCTCATCGCGAAGACCTGGTCTGGCTACATCCAGGACGAATGGAGCATCGGCCAGAACTGGACCGTGAACTACGGCCTGCGTGGCGACAAGTACACGCTGGCCGGGCGCATCGAAAGCCAGCTCAGCCCGCGTCTGGGCGTGGTGTGGCAGGCCACCGACAGCACCACCGTGCATGCCGGCTACTCGCGCTACTTCACGCCGCCGGCGACCGAGATGATCACCACCTCCAACATCGCCAAGTTCGACGGCACCACCAACGCGGTGTCCAATCCCGGCAACGCGACGCCGCTGGCCGAACGTGCGGATTATTTCGATGCCGGCGTCTCGCAGAATATCGGCAGCGCCTTGACGCTTGGCCTGGACACTTACTACCGCAAGGTGCAGCGCCTGCAGGACGAGGGTCAGTTCGGCGCCGCGCTGGTGTATTCCACCTTCAACTACGACCTCGGTCATATCGGCGGTGCGGAATTCACGGCGAACTACAACCAGGGCCCGCTGTCGGCCTACTTCAACCTCGCCTACAGCCGCGCGATGGGAAAGAGGGTGATCACCAGCCAGTACAATTTCGGTGTGGACGAGTTGGCCTATATCGCCGACAACTACATTCACCTCGATCACGACCAGACCTATACCTCCTCGGGAGGCATCAGCTATGCGCTGGACGACAGCACTCGGGTCGGCGCCGACTACTTGTTCGGCAGCGGCCTGCGCAGGAATGGCGCGGTGCCGAACGGTGACCATGTTCCGGCGTACTTCCAGCTCAACCTCAGCGTGTCGCACGACTTCGCGTTCGACCATTTCGGCAAACTGCACACCCAGCTGGCGGTGATCAACGCGCTGGATCGCACCTATGAGCTGCGCGACGGCACCGGTGTCGGCGTCGGTGCGCCGCAGTTCGGCCCCCGCCGCGGCCTGTATCTGAGTCTGCAGAAAGACTTCTGACGCTCCCGTAGGTAGGAGCCCGCTGGCGGGCGATGCCTTTATTTTGGTGCTAGGTAGGAAAAATCAAAACAACAGCATCGCCCGCCAGCGGGCTCCTACGGAGGGTGCGAGGCCTCATCCATTATGCTTGCCGCGGTATTCCTCACCGGCAACGCACATGCCTTCCCGCCTCCCCGAGCCCGGCGCCGACGAACGTGCGCATTCCGATCGCCTGCTGCAGCTGCTGCGCGAGCAGATCGTCTCGCACGGACCGCTGCCGTTTTCGCAGTACATGGAGCGGTGCCTGTATGCACCGGGGCTGGGTTACTACAGCGCGGGCAAGACCAAGTTCGGCGCGGCCGGCGATTTCGTCACCGCGCCCGAACTGGGCGAGCTGTTCGCGCGCTGCGTGATCAACGCGGTGCAGCCGGTGCTGGCCATGCTCGGCAACGACGCGGATTTTCTGGAACTGGGCGGTGGCAGCGGCGCCTTCGCCGAGGCGGCGCTCAAGGCGCTGGCCGCGGGCGGTACGCTGCCGCGGCAGTATCTGATTCTGGAACCCAGCGCCGACCTGCGCGAGCGTCAGCGCGAACGGCTGCGCGCGAATCTTCCGGCCGAACTCAACGCTCGCGTGCAATGGCTGGATCGACCGCCTGAACCGGACTGGCGCGGCGTGCTGTTCGCCAACGAAGTGATCGACGCGTTGCCGGCCACGCGTTTCAGCCTGCGCGACGGTGAGGTTTTCGAGGAGTACGTGGCGCTGGATGGCGAAGGTCGCCTGCTGCGCACCGATCGCCCCGCCGACGCGCTGGTCGCCGCGGCCGTGCGTCACGTCGAACGCGACCTGGGCAACGAGTTTGCCGACGGCTACCGCTCGGAGATCCTGCCGCAACTGCCGTACTGGATCCAGGCGGTCGCCGGCTCGCTGGTGGCCGGGCTGGTGCTGTTCATCGACTATGGCTACGTGCGCCGGGAGTTCTACCTGCCCGAACGCGACGACGGCACGCTGATGGCGCATTACCGCCATCACGCCCACAACGATCCGCTGTATCTGCCCGGTCTGAACGACCTGACCGCGTCGGTCGATTTCACCGCGCTGGCCGAGGCCGGCAACAGCGCCGGCTTCGGTGTGGCTGCCTATCTGCCGCAGGCCCAGTTCCTGATCGGTGCCGGCCTGCAGGACATTTTCGTGAGCGAGCAGGCGAAGATCGCCGACGAACACGGCCGTTACCGACTGGCCCGGGAAGTGAAGAAGCTGATGCTGCCCGATCAGATGGGCGAGCGCTTCCAGGCAATGCTGCTGGCCCGCGGTCTCGACGTGCTGCCGCTGCCCGCCGAACTGCTGGCCGCCGACCAGGGCGCCAGACTATAAAAACGTAGGAGCCCGCTAGCGGGCGATGCCTTTGCCCTGATAGTCGGTCAGGAAAGATGAAAACAACAGCATCGCCCGCCAGCGGGCTCCTACCCGGTGCGGTTGCGCGGGTTACAACTCGGCGCTGCTGGCGGGCGCCGGGGTCGAGCTGGCGGGTGCCGGCAGCGGCAACGGCTCCACCGCCGTCGAGTCGGCCGGTCGACGCGCCAGTCCACCATGCCGGAACAGCTCGCTGGCCACCTGGTAATACGCAATCGCCTGTTCGATCTGGTTTTCGTTCTGCGGGGTGATCGGGCTGGCGTCGCCGGTGGCGTAGTCGGGCTTCAGCTGCTCCAGCTTGCGCTGCGGCTCCAGCACGGTGAGCACATCCTGGTGCAGGTAGCCGAGTTTCTCGTAGGTGGCCGGGAACGCGCGCTCGCGGCCGGGCTCCAGCTGGAACAGGTCGTAGCCGAAGAAGCGCGAGCGGTAGCTGAAGTTGAGCAGGCCGAGCAGGGTTGGCGCGATGTCGACCTGGCCCATCAGCCGCTCCACGCGTTGCGGCTTGATCTGCGCGGGCGCATAGATCCACAGCGGGATGTGGTAGCGGTTGACCGGTACGCTGGTCTTGCCGGCGCTGGAAGCGCAATGGTCGGCGGTGATCACGAACACGGTATCGTCGAAGTACGGTTTCGCGCGTGCGCGCCTGATGAAATCGCCGATCGACCAGTCGGTGTAAGCCACCGCGCCCGCACGGGTCTGGTTGGCCTGGCTGACCCGTCCGGCCGGGAAGGTGTACGGCCGGTGGTTGGAGGTGGTCATGATGTGCAGGAAGAATGGCTTGCCCGCGGCATGCGCGTCGTCCATCTGCTTCAATGCCAGCGTGTACAAGTCCTCGTCGGCCACGCCCCACACGTTCTCGCTGTGGATCGTGGCGCCCTTCGGGATGTCGCGGCGGTCCACCGTGCGATAGCCGTTGTGGCTGAAGAAATAATTCATGTTGTCGAATTCGCCGTAGCCGCCGTAGACGAAATCCGACTGGTAGCCGCGGTCGTTGAAGATGTCCGCCAGCGAGAACAGGTTCTCGTTGTTGTGCTCCTTCAGCAGCGAGTCGCCCGGCGTCGGCGGCACCGACAGCGACAGCGCTTCCAACCCGCGCACGGTGCGCGTGCCGTTCGCGTAGAGGTTGTCGAAGAACAGGCTCTGGCTGACCAGCGAATCGAGGTACGGCGTGATGTTTTCCTTGTTGCCGAAGGTACCCAGATAGTCGCCGGACAGGCTCTCGACGCTGATCAGCACCACGTTGAGATGCCGCTCCGGGCCTACGCGACGGATCGCGCGGGTGAGATCGTGCGGGTCGTCGCCGATGTAGGTGGCGTCCGGTGTCTTGAGGCCTTCGCGCACCAGCCGGAACGCCTGATCGTCCGGCAAGGTACGGTAGAACTTCGCGTAATCGAGATGGCTGCTGCGGAACGCGCTGAAGAACTGGTAGATGCCGTTGCCGGCCAGTTCGTTGACGTAGTTGTTGTCGGTGCGATCCTTCATGCTCCCATTGACCGCGGCCAGCGAGACCACGGTCAGCACCAGCCACAACAGCACGATCCTGCCGCGCTGCCAGAAGCGGCTGCCGCCGTCGCGGACGCGCAGGCCGCGACGGCCGATCGCGAACACCACCAGAGTGCCCGCCACCAGCAGCGCGAGCCAGCGGCCGACCGGATAGGACTCGCGAATGTTGCCGATCACCTCGGTGGTGTAGACCAGATAGTCCACCGCGATGAAATTGAAGCGCACGCTGAACTCGTTCCAGAACACCAGCTCGGATGCCGCCACGAACAGCAACCCGTACAGCAGCACCAGCGCCAGCCCGTACAGCGCCCACTGACCGCCGCGCGAGACGTAGGCGAAACCCGGGATCGGCAATACCAGCAGGAACAGCACCACCAGCGGCCAGGTCATGCCCAGGTGTGCGCGATACAACGCGTACAGCACGCCCAGGCACAGCGCATACACCAGCGCCAGCGCCAGCACCCACAGCAGCCATTGACCCAGGCCGGAGACGGTGGCGCGCCGTGTCGGCACCAGCCACAGGAACAGCACCAGCGGCCACGCCACGTAGATATACGTGATCAAGTCATAGCCGAAACCCACGCCGAACGCGTACAGCAGGGTCAGCGGCGTATGCGGCACTTCGTGGCCGGACATGATCAGCAAGACCACACGGGTGACGAACGAGATCGCCACGAAGGTGATGGCCAGCCACAGCAGCGGACGGAAACGCTGACGCAACGGGGAAGTGGGGGTGAACGCACGCGACACAGGCAACTCCAGCAAAAGACATGAAATAAGCGGGCGCCGATGCGGGCGCCACACAATCCGGGCTTTATACCGCGGATCAGCTTGGCGAGTGGTTAGTTTTCAAGGTGGCGATGGCATGGATGCGGGCCGCTTCCATCGCCGCGCCGATCGCCGTCCCGGTCAGGCCCTGGGCGACAAAGGCTGCCGCATCGACCGCCGCTGCGGCAGCACGGGCTTCGCGCAGATAGGCCGCCTGCGGGTAGTTGTCGTGCTCGTGGCCCAGCCGGCCGAGCTTGTCCGCTTCGCAGGCGGCCAGAAAAGAGTCCAGCCGCGCGGGACGGCGCAATGCGTCGAGCGCACCCAGCAGCTTTAGCACCGTGGCCGGCTTCAGCTCGAACGCGCGATGCGCGTTCAGATGCTCGCGGCATGCCAGTTCGGCCAGCGCCGCGTGTTCGGTCGGCACCTTCAGGCGCGCGGCCAATACGCGCAGTGGCGCCACGCCGCGATGTTCGTGGCCGACATGGCGAGGCAGTTCGCCGGCCGGTGTCAGCGCCTTGCCCAAGTCGTGCGTGAGCGCGCAGAAGCCGACCAGGTCGTCGCCCGGCGCGATTCGCGCCGCCGCATCCAGCACCATTTCCAGATGCACGCCGGTATCGATCTCCGGATGAAACTCGGCGCGTTGCGGCACGCCGTACAACGCGTCGATCTCGGGAAACAGCACGGCCAGCGCGCCGCATTCGCGCAGCACGCGCAGGAACGCCGACGGCTGCGGTTCGCCCAGGGCCTTGCGGGTTTCCGCCCACACGCGCTCGGGCACCAGATGATCGACCTCGCCATCGCGCACCATCTGCTGCATCAGCGCCATGGTCTCCGCGGCCACCGTGAAGCCGAGCGGCGCGAAACGCGCAGCGAACCGCGCCACCCGCAGCACGCGCACCGGATCCTCGACAAACGCCGGCGACACATGCCGCAGCACGCGAGCCTCGATATCGCGCACACCGTGGCACGGATCGGTCAGCGCGCCGTGCTCGTCCTGCGCGATCGCATTGATGGTGAGGTCGCGCCGCGCCAGATCCTGCTCCAGCGTCACCGTCGCATCGGCCTGGAACACGAAGCCGTGATAACCGCGCCCAGTCTTGCGCTCGGTGCGCGCCAGCGCGTATTCCTCGCCGGTCTTGGGATGCAGGAACACCGGGAAATCCTTGCCCACCGGCTTGTAGCCCAGCGCCAGCAGTTCCTCGGGCATCGCGCCGACCACCACATGGTCATGGTCGACCACGGGGCGGTTCAGCAGTTTGTCGCGGACCGCGCCGCCGACCAGATAGGTTTGCATGGGGGGATTCTGCCATGCGCAAGGGGAGTCACCCGAAAGATGGCGTACCCCGCCCGAACGGCGAGCGACGCGCGAAACCATCCTGGCTTGGACCTTGAAACCGCCCCTTTGATGTCTACCTCAACCGATTGCATAAGTGCTGGAATGATTTTTACCCGGACGCGGCCGTCAGAAATCGAACGATCGGCGCTCAGCACCCCTGTCATGCCGCCAGGGCCAGGTCTTGTTCTGCAACATCGCCCTCCGCTCTGGACGATACCGCAACGCGCCAGCCAAACGTGATCTGCTCGCTTTATGCCGAAGCCCCGCTCACGTAAGCTGGCGGGCGAAAACCGACGGCGGACAGGGGGCCTTCGATCATGGTGGCAAAGCAGGGGCATCCGCTGCTGCGGGATCGTGCGGCGGGTTTGTCGCCGGCGGCGGTGCAGTGGCTGGACGAAGCGGGTGCCGCGTTGAACCGCGGCGAGCCGAATGCCGCCGAGGCGAGCCTGCTGAGTGTGCTGGCCCAGGCGCCGGATTGCGTGGAAGCGCGGCGTCTGCAGGCCCTGGCGCGACAGTTGCGTGGCGATCACGCACACGCGGTGACGATTCTGCAGCAGGCGCTGGCGTTGAGTCCGGACCATGCACTGATCCACATGAACCTGGGTATTTCGCTGCACGCCTGCGGTGAGCCTGCTGCGGCGCTGGCGTCACTGCAGCGGGCCTGCAAGCTGGCTGCCGATTTCGCGCCGGCCTGGTTCAACCTGGGGCGGGTGTTGAGCATGCAAGGTCGTCCCGCCGGCGCGGTAACCGCCTTGCATCGGGCGCTGGATATCGATCCCGACCATGTCGAGGCGCGGATCATGCTGGCCGAGGCGCAGGCCCGACTCGGTGCGCTGGAGCCGGCGGGCGCGAATTACCGCGAGGCGTTGCGCCGGCAACCCGGTCACCCGGACGCGTGGACCGGCCTGGCGAATCTGCCGACTGTGCGTTTCGACAAGGACGATGTCGCCTGGCTGCAGCAGGCCTTGCAGTTGTCGCCGACGCCGCAGGCGCGTGTCTCGCTGGGCTTTGCGCTGAGCCGGGCGCTGGAGGCCCAGGCCGACTACCGCGGGGCTTTCCGCGCGCTGTACAAGGCCAACGTACAGAAGCGCCGCCTGGTGGGCTGGAATGCATTGGCCGCACAGGCCAAGGTCAGCACGTTGCTCGAGGTGTTCGCCGCGCCGTTGCCGGAAGCGCCGGATGCAGCGGCGGGTCAGCAGGTGATCTTCCTCGTCTCGCTGCCCGAGTCCGGCGCCGATGCGACCGCGCGGACTCTTGCCGCGCATCCGCAGATCGGCACGGTCGACCCGTTGCCCGACCTGCAGCAAGTCATCGGCGCCGAGTCGACGCGCCGCAGGCAACCGTTCGCGCAATGGGCGCGTGCAGCCACTGCCATGGACTGGGCGCGGCTGGGACAGGATTATCTCGAGCGCACGGCGCAGGCACGCGGCGGCAGGCCGCGCTTCGTCGATGCCAATCCGATCAACTGGCGGCTGGCGGGTGCGGCGCTGGCGATGCTGCCCGGCGCGCGCGTGGTGAACAGCCGCGGGGACGCGCTGGAAACCTGCTTCGCCTGCTACCGCCAGCTGTTCGCCAGCGGCGGCGAGTTCAGTTACGACCTCGACCACATCGCCTGTTACTGGCGCGACTACGAGCGGCTCTGCCGGCACTGGCAACGCCTGTTCCCGCAGCGCTTCCTCGATCATGTGCACGGGCCGCTGCAGGCCGATCCCGAGGCCTCGGTCCGGCGCCTGCTGTCGTTCTGCGGTCTGGAATACGAGCCGGCCTGTCTCGCGGTTCAGGCAGCTCGACCCGTCGCACACAGTGCGCGATACGGCTTCGAGCTGGATCGATTGCGGGTGCTGCTGGGCGCCGCCTGAGCGGGGGCCGCTGCCGGTCAGCGCCGCAGTGAACGCGCCGCGGCCAGCCGCCGCTGTCGCGCGGATTCGTTGAGCAGTATCGGCAGCCAGGGAGAGAACGCTTGCGGCACGATGCCGAGCGCGGCGTAGCCGTCGGCGTTGCCCACCGAATCGGTGCGCAGCGAGCGGAAATTGTCGAGCGAGAAGGGTTTGCCGGGCAGCAGTTCGGCGAGCTGCGCCTGCAGCCGGCCGAGGCTGTCGGGCAGTGCGACGATGGGCGTGCGCAAGCCGGCAGCCGCGCGGATTTTCCGCACGATCTCGCCCAGCGTGAGCACCTCGGGGCCGTACAGTTCGAAGCTGCGCCGCCGTCCGAGCTTGTCGCTGCCGACGCAACGCGCGATCGCCTCGGCGACGTCGCCGACGAAGGTGGGCGCCATCCGCGCCTTCGCCCGCGCCAGCGGCAACAGCGGCATGCGTCGCAGCAGCGCGGCAAAACGGCTGACCAGGCCGTCGCCGACGCCGAATATCACGCTGGGCTGGTAGATCGTCCATTCGAGTCCGGAGGCCTTGACCAATGCTTCGGCCTCGCCGCGGGTCTTCAGGTATTGCGACAGGCCCTGGCCGGCTTTCAGCGAGCTCATCTGGTGCAGGCGCCGGACGCCGCTGGCGCGGCAGGCGGCGATCAGCCGACGGGTCAGTTCCACGTGGGTGCGCTGGAAGGTGTGTGGGCCGCGCGGGTTGAGGATGCCGACCAGGTTGATCACCGCATCGGCGCCGGCGAGGCGCCGGCGCAATGTGTCGTCGTCGTAGACGTCGGCGCTGCGGATGGTCACGCCGGGCAGCACGCTCAGTTCGCGATGCTGCTCGCGGTTGCGCGAGAGCAGCACGATGCGGTGGCCGTCGGCGGCCAGCCGCGGCAGCAGATGGCTGCCGACAAATCCGCTGCCGCCGAGGATGACGAGTTGCTGTGCGGCCATGCGGATCGATCCTGGATGAGGCGGCGTCAGGGCGACGCGTTGGATATGCTGGATGCCGCCGCCGGAACACTGGCCGGCTCCACCGCCGGACAGCTGACCGCGCGGCGCAC
This sequence comes from Rhodanobacter terrae, assembly GCF_042657005.1. Classification (NCBI taxonomy): domain Bacteria; kingdom Pseudomonadati; phylum Pseudomonadota; class Gammaproteobacteria; order Lysobacterales; family Rhodanobacteraceae; genus Rhodanobacter; species Rhodanobacter terrae. The sequence goes on along the minus strand of NZ_JBHSNG010000004.1, from coordinate 168,421 downwards.
CGTCGATGCGTTTGGCAGTCCATACGGCTGGCCGATCGCGTTCATGCGCGTGGTCAGCGGCACGGCGCTGCCATGCAGGCGCCAGTCGTAGATCACGCTGAACGCCATCACTCGCGCCACATACTCGCGGGTTTCCTTGAACGGGATGGTCGCCACGAACAGATCGGGCGTCAACGTGCCGCGGGCGGCCAGCCACTGGTCGACCCGGTTCGGGCCGGCGTTATAGGCGGCGCTGGCCAGCCACGGCGATCCGTTGAAGCGCTCGGCCATCTGCGCCAGATAGCGTGTACCCAGCGCGATATTGGTGGCCGGGTCGTACAGCGTGTCGCCGCCGCCCCAGTCGAGGCCGTTGCGTTTGGCGACCAGCGCGGCGGTGGCGGGCACCAGCTGCATCAGGCCGCGGGCGTCGGCGCCGGAGCGTGCATCGTCCATCCACGCGCTTTCGGCGCGTACGATGCCATAGGCCCAGACCGGTTCGATGCCGGCCTGTCTGGCCTGCGGCACCACGCCATCCTGGTTGGCCAGCGGGAAGCGCAGGTTGTACAGCCGCAATGCGTCGCCGCTGCTGAGGGCGAACACGGCACGGTCGTACCAGCCGCGGCGGTGGGCCAGATCGGAAGCGATCTGCAAGGTGGTCTGATCGGCATCCTGCAGTGCGCGGGCCCACTCGCGCCGGGCCAGCTTGGGCAGGCCGACCGCGTACAGCTCGAAGGCGCGCAGCAGCGCGGGGTTGGCCAGCAAGGCCTGTTCGCGTTGCGGGTTGTCGGCGAGGGTCAGCGGACAGATCGCATACGGCTGGCCGAGCTTGTCGGCGGCGAGAAAACCGTAGAACGTGGACTTGCCGGCCTCCGCGATCAGCTGCCGGCGTGCCTCATCGCCGCGGCCCAGTGCAGTCAGCGCGCGGGCGTGGAAGTATTGCCACTCGCCGTCCTGCTGCTGGCTGGCCGGCATCGCCTCGATCGCCTGCAGCACCTCGGTCCAGTTCTGCCGGGCCAGCGCGACGCGCACGCGCCATTCGCGGCTGACGTCGGTCTGCATGGCGGCGGGCAGCGCGATCAGGCGGGCCAGCGCGCCGTCGTCGAAATCGGTGGCATGGAACAGCGCCAGCGCGTACAGGATCTGGCCGCGCTGCCGCTCGCTGAAACTGAAGTGGCTCTGCAGTTGCTGCCATGCCGTGTCGGCGCTGGCGGACTGGCGGCGAGCCAGCCGGGTCAGCGCCAGCGTGGCGGCCTGCCGGTTGCGCGAGGTGTCGGGCCAGTCGGCCGCGGTGGCCAGCGCGCCGGCCGGATCGCGCAGCGCCAGCACCAGTCGTTGCGCGGTGGCGCGGTCGTCCTCCGGCAGCCAGCCGACCAGCTTGGCGATGGTGTCGGGCCGGCCGGCGTCGGCGGCGCGGTCGATGCGCGTCCACAGTCGTGCGTTGGTCAGCAAGCCCTGGTCGTGTGCGGCATCGAGCACCGCATCGCAGGCATCGGGCAGATTCGGCTTGGCCCACAGCGAGGCCAGGTCCTTGTCGAAATCCAGCGTACCGCCGCCGGCCAGTCGGGCCTGCAATGCATCGCAGCCGAGCGCGTCGCCGAGGCCGGGCTGGTACATCGCGAGGAAATTGTTCCAGTCCTGGCGGCGCGCCAGTTCGAGCAGAAACGCATGGCGCAGGTCGTCGGCGGGAATCCAGCCGGGATACTGCTTGAGATACGACTCCACGGCGGCGCGGTCGATCTGCCGGATATCGTGCTCCAGCGCCGCTGCCTGCAGATACGGATACAGCGGATAGTCGTGCAGGCCGTCGGCCAGGCTCCGCCAGCCGTCGCCACCTTGCTGGGCGGCGGCGTACGCCTGCTTGAAAGCGGCACGCTGGCCTGCGCTGGGTTCGGCGGCATGCACGATCGTGGCGATCAACAAACAGCCGGTCACCGAAAACAATCGGGCCAGCAACAGCCGGCTAAATGAGATGCGCCGAGGTGGGGCGACAACAAACATGGGGACTCCTGCGGTCGATCTGCGTGCAGTGTAATCGATGGTCCGGATCCGCTTGTCGCGAATCGGTGAGGGCTCGCCTGCTAAGCTGGCGCGCTTCATCTTCAGCATTTCCGGGATCGGCATGTCGTCAACGCCTTCGCCAGTTTTTCATCGAGCCGGGTTGGCGTGGCTGGTGCTGGTGTCGGCGGCGCTGGCCGGTGCGTACTGGTGGTGGGCGATCGGCCGGCCGGTGGCGCTGCCGGATGCGCCGTCGGCGCGGATCGCCTGCGTATCGTATGCGCCGTTCCGCAACGCCGGCGAAACGCCGCTGGATGCGGCGGCCTTCATCAGTCCACAGCGCATCGACGAGGACCTGCGCGCGCTGTCGCAGCGCTTCGATTGCGTGCGCACCTACTCGCAGGGGCAGGGCCTGAGCGCGGTGCCGCAGATCGCCCAGCGCTACGGCATGAAGGTGCTGATGGGCATCTGGCTGGGCAGCGACAAGAAGGCGAACGCCCGGCAGATCGAGCTGGGCATAACCACCGCGCGCAAGTATCCGCAGGTGCTGCGCGGGGTGATCGTCGGCAACGAGGTGTTGTTGCGCGGCGATCTGTCGGTCCGGCAATTGGAAGGCTATCTGCACGAGGTGCGCGCCGCGGTCAGCGTGCCGGTGACCTATGCCGACGTGTGGGAGTACTGGATGCGCCATCCCGAGCTGGCCGGTTCGGTCGATTACCTCACCATCCACATCCTGCCGTACTGGGAGGACCAGCCGGTATCGCCGGAGCGCGCGGTGCAACATGTGGCGTCGGTGTACGCGAAGGTGCAGCAGGCGTTTCCAGGACGGCGCGTTATGATAGGCGAGACCGGCTGGCCCAGTGCCGGGCGCGAGCGCCAGGCGGCCAGCGCCAGCCTGGTCAACGAGGCGCGCTACCTGCGCGAGTTCCTGATCTACGCCGCGACGGTGCATATGCCGTACAACGTGATCGAGGCATTCGACCAGCCGTGGAAGCGTGTGCAGGAAGGCGCCGCCGGCGGCTACTGGGGCATCTTCGATGCGCAGGCGCGACCGAAGTTTGCGATGCAGGGCCCGGTAACCGAAGAGCCGCACTGGTGGGCCGGGTGGCTGGCCGGCGTGGCCGGCGCGGGATTGTTTGCGTTGGCGGGCGCATGGCGGCGGCGCTGGCGTGGCTGGCGCGGCTGGGCGGCGCTGGTGCTGAGCGGCGTGGCCAGCGGCTGCGCGCTGGCCTGGCAGTTCCGCCAGATGTGGTTTGCCTGCGGCGATCTGTGGGAATGGACGGAGTCGTTCGTCGCCTGCGGCCTGGCCTTGCTCACCGCGATGCTGCTGGCGCGCCGGATCGCCGCGCGACTGGCCGGCGCGAGGCCGGCTTCCATGCCCGGATGGCTGCGCCTGGGCTGGTTGTTCGTGCTGGCGTTCTACGGCTTGTTGCTGGTGTTCAACGGGCGTTACCGGGACTTTCCGCTGGGTTTGTTCATGCTGCCCTGCGTCGGCTATGCGCTGGCTACCTGGTTGTCCGATCGGCGCGACGTGGCGATGCCGCTGCTGGAAGAGCGTTTCCTCGCCGCCTGGCTGCCGCTGCTGGCCGCGGCCGTGCTGGTGCAGGAAAACGGCCTCACGCCGGTGGCGTGGTGGTGGCTGGGACTGAATCTACTGCTGGCGTTGTCGGTGTGGTTCGACTGGCGCCGCGCGCGCCTGCAGTCGCAGCAGGCGTAGGCAGCCGATCAGCAGCGCCACGGCGCCGATCTCGAAGCCGTAGAGCTCGAACGCGAACACACCCAGTGCGGCCGCCAGCCATGCCAGCCACGGGTGTTGCGACAACAGCGCCAGCACGGCGGCGAGCAGCGCCGCGACACCATAGACGTGGTACAGGAAACCCAGGATCAGCCACTGCCGTCCGCTGCACCACGACGGGGCGCGGACGGCGTCGCACTGCTGCCCGATCGCATGGGGTTCGATCAGGCCGTAGCGCAGCCATGTCGTACCCAGCGCGACCGCCAGCAGCAGCACCCACGGCCATGCCAGGCGCCACCGCGTCGACTTCACTGGCGCCGCCCCGAGGCCTTGCCGCCGACATGCGCCGGCAGGCGGATCTCCGCCGCCAGCGGCAGGTGGTCGGAGAATGCCTGCGGCAGCACCCAGGTCTTGTCCAGGTGGATTGCGGAGGTGGCCAGGATGTGGTCCAGCGCCCGCCGCGGCTTCCAGCTGGGAAAGGTCGGGGTCGGCTGCGCCGGCGGCTGCAGATTGCATTTGGCGAACAGGTGGGCCATCTCCATGCTGTGCGGCTCCGTATTCAGGTCGCCCATCAATACCGCGTGTGGAAAGTCATGCAGCAACTCCGCGATGAAGCCGAGCTGGCGCGCGCGCGCCGGTGCGCTCAATGAGAGGTGCGCGATCATCACCGCCAGCGCGTTGTCGCCTTCGCCGAACTGCGCCAGCAGCGCGCCGCGACCGGGGATCCGGCTGGGCAGCGGATAGTCCAGCACGGAGTGCGGCTCCAGCCGGCTGATCAGTCCGTTCGCCGAATGCGCCAGCCGCGCCATTGCCCGGTTCGGCTGGTGGCTCCAGAACGGCATGCGGGCGGTTTCGGCGAGGTAGCGGGTCTGGTTGAGGAAGCCCGAACGCAGGCTGCCGGCATCGGCCTCCTGCAGGCCGATCACGTCGAACTGCGGCAGTACCTCGGCGAGCCGGTCGAGGTTGTCCATCTTGTTGCGCCCGGGCAGCACCGCGTTGAGGCTGCGGGTGACGTACTCGCTGTAGCGCTGCACGCTGGCGCCGGCCAGGATGTTGCAGCTCAGCAGGCGCAGACGGCGCTCGGCAGGGGCAGCTTGGAGAATGGCGGCGCGGGTCATCGCAACACACTACAGGGAAGGAGGATGCCCGCGCGCCTGGATGCGCCGGACAATGCCGCGAAGCATGATCCATCGCATGTGAACAAGGCGGCACCCGAGCCACCGGAGGCGGAGCGGTTCGGACGGCTTATTTGCGGCTCAGCTCGCGCTTGACCAGCCAGAGCGTCACGGCAAGCATTTCGTCATGCGAACGGACGGTGGCGACGCGATACTTGCCGTCGACCACGATGGTCGGCGTGCCGTCCACCTGCCACTTCTGGATCAGCGCCAGGTCGCGCTTCAGCTTTTCGGTCGTTTCGTCCGACGTGGCGATGCGCATGAACGCGGCCCGGTCGACGCCCTCGCGGGCGTAGAAGTCAGCCAGTTCGTCCATCGAATTGATCGGGTAGTTCTGGCCGAACTTGGCGGTGAACAAGGCCAGATGAGTGCGGTCGACCACGCCCAGTTGCTTCGCGGCGTAATAGGCGCGCGCATACGGCAGCCATTCGGCATTGAACGGCGCCGGCACCAGCTTGAACTCCGCGCCTGCCGGCAGCTGCTTGCGCAGTTTCTCGGCGACCGGCGCGAACTGCGCGCAGTGGATGCAACCGTACGAAAACACCTCGACCACTTCCACCTTGCCGGCGCTGCTGTAACGCTGGTGCGGCGCTGGCAGGGTCACGTACTCCTTGCCTTCGGTGTACGGAGCGGCGGCACTGGGCTGCGCGGTGCAGGCGCCGGCCAGCAGCAGGCCGCCGAACAAGACGAATACGCGCAGACGGACAAATCGCTTGAGCATGGAGTTCTCTCTTCGCTGTGGGTCGGCTTCAATCAACCGGCTTACTTGCCGGCCGCTTCCTTGGCCACCAGCCACTGGGTCAGCTCGATCGACTGCGCGTAGCCGCCGGCGGAGCTCGTCGTGAAGCGGTACTTGCCGTCGATGATCATGGTCGGCGTGCTGTCCACGCCGTAGGCCTTCATCAGGTCGTCGGCACGCTTCATCTGGGTATTGATCGAGAACGAGTTGGCGACGCCGACGAACTCCTTGGGATCGACACCGTACTTGGCGTAGAACTTCGCGATGTCGTCGATCGTCGGCCATGCTTCCTTCGGCTTGGGCTTGCCGGCCTTGAGGTCGTAGGTGGCCAGTTCGCCGGTTTTCCAGGCAGCGTCGAACATCGCATCGTGGGTCTTGCCGACCACACCCAGCGCCTGCGCCGCGTAGAACGCGCGCTGGAACAACGGCCAGTTCTCGTCCGGGCGGAACGAGGCCGCCAGATAATTCATCACCGCGTTCGGCGGCAGGCTCTTCGCGATCTGATCGGCGGTCGAATGGAAGGCATTGCACGCCGGGCAGGCATACGAGAACACTTCGGTCACTTCGATCTTGCCCGGGTGGCTGGTCGGCTGGGCCGGTTCGATCACGAAGTAGTTCTTGCCTTCGACCCATTTGCCGTTGTCGACAAACGGCGCCGCCGCGACAGGCGTAGCCGCCGTCGATGCGGCACTGCCGGCTGCCGCCGGCGCCGCGCTGCCGGAGGCAGCCGGCGCGGCTGTCGTGGCGTTGGCCGGCGCGGCGCTGCCTGTCGCGGCGGGCGTGGCCGCGGTGCTGCTGGCCGCGGGCGCGGCCGGTTGGGGGCTGCCGCCGGTGTTGCTGTCATGGCTGCAGGCGGCGAGCGCGAGCAGGGCGGCACACAGGAACGGCAGACGCTTCAACATGGCGGACCTCGAAAAGATGGGGCATGAAACCGACAGCGCCGACACGGTGGTCGGCGCGTGAATCGATCAGGGCGTGGCGGCCGGTTGGGTGGTTTCGGCGCTATGCAAACCTTCGACGTAGCTGGACACGGCGGAAATGTCGTCGGTGCTGAGTTTCTTCGCGATCGCCGGCATGATTTGCGATTGCGCATCGTCGCCCCAGGTGGTGCCGTCGTGCCAGGCTTTCAGTGTGGCCTGGACGTACTGCGCGTGCTGACTGGTCAACTGCGGATACATCGCGCCCGGATTGCCGCGGCCATCCATGCTGTGGCAGGCCATGCAGGCCGGGATGCCGCGCTTGGGATCGCCTTGACGGAACAACGTCTGGCCTTTTTCCACCAGCGCCTGATCGGCCACGCCGGGCAGCGGCGTCTTGCTGGCGAAGTAGGCGCCGACATCGTGCATGTCCTGGGTGGACAGAGGTGTGGCCATGCCCAGCATGATCGGGTTCTGCCGCTTGCCGGCCTTGAAGTCGGTCAGCTGGCGAACGATATACCGCTCGCTCTGGCCGGCCAGCTTCGGATATTGCGCGTCGCTGGAGTTGCCGTCCATGCCGTGGCAGGCGCCGCAAACGGCGGCCTTGGCCTGGCCGGCGGCCGCATCGCCCGGCTTGGCGGGGGCTTCGGCGACCGCGGGTGCGGCAGCCGGCGCCGTGCCGGCTGGTGCCGCCGACGTGGCGGCAGCGGCGGGCGCGGCAGTTTTCGGCTGGGCGTCTTGTGCCGTCACCGCACTGGCGGACAGTGCAAACACAAGGGCAATGGCGGACCCAACAACAGCGGGCCGAAAACCAGCGGACCGAAAACTCATACACTTGACTCCCGAGAGACTTGCAAACACTGCCAGGGATTGCGGCCATGCGGCCTGCAACAGGCAGAAACCGCAGAATTATCCCTGTGCCACCATAGCTTGGTCAAACCATTCCCATGTTGAATCCCCTACAAGGCGCGCAGTTCGTGCTCGCTGCGCACCGCATCAGCCAGCTTCCCGCCGATCAGGGCGCCGAGGTGGCCTTTGCCGGCCGCTCCAACGCCGGCAAGTCCAGCGCGCTGAATGCGTTGACCAATCACAAGGGGCTGGCACGCACTTCCAAGACCCCCGGCCGCACCCAGCAGATGGTCGCGTTCAGCCTGCCGCCGTACAAGGATCTACCCGTGCCGCGGGCGCAGGATGCGCAGGAGCGACCGCTACAGGCCCAGGTCGACGACCAGCCACTGTCGGATGTGCGCCTGATCGACCTGCCCGGCTATGGCTACGCCAAGGTGCCGCTGGAGATGCGCGAGCACTGGAAGCTCGAGATCGACGCGTACCTGCATCAGCGCCGCAGCCTGCGCGGGCTGGTGCTGATCGTCGACATCCGCCATCCGCTGAAGGAGTTCGACCGGCAGATGCTGGAGTTCTGCTTCGCTACCCAGCTGCCGTGCCACCTGCTGCTGACCAAGGCCGACAAGCTCTCGCGCGGCCAGGCCACGCAGGCGCTGGCCGCGTTGCGCAAGCAGTTCGCCGCCGAAGGCCTGCACGCCACCGCGCAGATCTTCTCCTCGTCGGCCGGCACCGGCGTGGAGGAGGCGCGCCAGGCGGTGATGACGTTGCTGCGGCAGCCGCGAGAAGGCGCCCATCAAGACCGCGAACGCTGACCTGGAATAGATACAAGAGGATTGCGGCGCTGTCAGCCGCGCACGGATTCCATGAACACCGCGCACAGCGTCTGCATGCCGGAGCTGTCGTCCTCGTCGAAGCGATCGATCACCGGGCTGTCGACATCCCATACGCCGAGCAGGCTGCCGTCGAGCTTGATCAGCGGCACCACGATTTCCGACTGCGAGGCGGCATCGCAGGCGATATGGCCTTCGAACGCATTGACGTCGCGCACCAGCTGGGTCTCGCGCGTCTGCGCCGCGGTGCCGCAGACGCCGCGGCCGAGCGCGATGCGGATGCATGCCGGCTTGCCCTGGAACGGACCGACTACCAGCTCGCTGCCGTCGTACAGATAGAAGCCGGCCCAGTTGAGGTCGGGCAGGCTGTGGTAGATCAGTGCGCCGAAATTCGCCGCGTTCGCGATCAGCTCGCGCTCGCCGGCGAGCAGGCCGCGTGCCTGCTGCGCGAGGTCTTCGTAGTGTTCGCGCTTGCTGGCATACGAGTGGGGCTTCAGTTCGAACATGCGGTGTGTCCGGTGGCAAAGCCCGTATTATGCGCCGAGCGATTATGACGGGGATGCAGCATGGGCTTGGGCGGACAGCGGCACGTGGCTGATACGTCGACCTCGTTGCTCATGCACGCGGCGAAGATGACGGCCGTGTTCATCGCCGGCACCGACACCGGCATCGGCAAGACGCATGCGGCGTGCACGTTGCTGCACGCCCTGCGTGCTGCCGGACACAGCGCTTGCGGCATGAAGCCGGTCGCCAGCGGTTGCGCCGAAACGCCCGATGGCCTGCGCAACGGCGACGCGCTGGCGCTGCAGGCGGCGAGCAGCACGGCAGCGTCATATGCGTCGATCAATCCGATCGCATTGCGCGATCCGCTGTCGCCGCATCTGGCGGCCGCGCATGACGGCGTGGAAATTTCGCTGGCACCGCTGCGTGCGGCATTCGATCAACTGACGGGTACCTATCAAAAAGTGGTGGTCGAAGGCGTGGGTGGCTGGCTGGTGCCGCTGGCACCGGGTCTGCTGGCGGCGGATATCGCCAAGCAGTGGCGGCTGCCGGTGATCCTGGTGGTCGGGCTGCGGCTGGGCTGTCTCAACCATGCGCTGCTCAGCGCACGGACGATCGAAGCCGATGGCTGCCGCCTGCTCGGCTGGATCGGCAACGGCATCGATCCGGCAATGGATGCGCCAGACGAGAATCTGGCGACGCTGCGCGAGCTGCTGCCGGCGCCGTGTCTGGGCGTGCTGCCGCATGGCATGGCGCCGGCGCAGGCGGCGAGCCGATTGGCGGCCGCGGTCGCCGCCTTGGGCTGAGCTTCACATCCGCCGTGCTTGGATGGGCGCCTATCTCATCGCTGGAGGCGCAACATGGCCCGCAATCACTATTATCTTTCGATCGCCGACCTGGCCCATGCGCGTGGCGGCGACCCGCGCTTTGCCTGGGATGGTGCCGGTCCGGACGGCTTTGCCGCCGCGCTGCAGCAGGCCTTGCGCGATGACGGCCTGTTCCGGCGCTGGCGCGCGGTGCAGCCCGATCCGGATGCGGTGAACACCAGCCTGGGCATCTGCGATCCGGCGGCGCAGGTGACGGCGCAGGTCGCCGACCTGCGCACAGACGTCGATCTGCTCACCGATCTGCCGATGAGCGTGGTGCGCCACCGGCTCTATCTGCTGATCGGTTCGGCATGGCAACTGCGCGACATGCGCGCGGCCTGAGCCGGCGTCATGCCGCCGCTGGCGGCATGACGTTTGGGGTTGGAGAAACCGCAAGGGAATGGGTACAGTCGGCAGCTACGACTTACGGTGTCCGGTCACGGACGCGCCATCTAGGGAAACCCGAATGTTCCGTCTCCGCTTGATTGTGATCGCCACCACGTTGGCCCTGGCCGCCTGCTCGCAGCAGCCGAACAGCGCCGCCACTTCACCCGCGGCAACGATGTCGAGTGCCGCACCGGCCGCTACCGCCATGACCAGCAACCCGTTCTTCGCCGCCAGCACCTTGCCGTTCCAGGCGCCGCCGTTCGACAAGATCAAGGACACCGACTATCAGCCCGCGATCGAGGAGGGCATGAAACAGCAGCTGGCCGAGATCGAGAAGATCGCCAACAACCCGCAAGCGCCCACGTTCGAGAATACCTACGTGGCGATGGAGAAGTCCGGCGTCATGCTCAATCGCGTGATGGCGGTGTTCAGTGCGGTCACCGGAGCCAACACCGACGACACGCTGCAGAAGGTGCAGGAAGCCGAGGCGCCGAAGTTGGCCGCACATCGCGATGCGATCTACCTCGACAGCAAGCTGTTCCAGCGCGTGGAGGCGGTCTACAACCAGCGCGACACGCTCAAGCTCGATCCGGAATCGGCGCGCCTGGTCGAAGTGGTCTACAAGAACTTCGTGCACGCCGGCGCCAAGCTGTCCGATGCCGACAAGGCACGGCTGAAGGATCTCAACAAGGAAGAATCCACGCTCGCCACGGCGTTCACCAACAAGCTGCTGGCGGCGACCAAGGACGCCGCACCGGTGTTCGACGACAAGACCAAGCTGGCCGGCCTGTCCGACGCCGAGCTCGCCGCCGCCGCGCAGGCCGCCAGGGACCGCAAGCTGGACGGCAAGTACGTGCTGTCGCTGCAGAACACCACCCAGCAGCCCGAATTGCAGGACTTGAGCGACCGTGACACACGTCAGGCATTGTTCGACGCCTCGTGGAACCGTGCCGAGAAGGGCGACGCCAACGATACCCGCAAGACGATCGAGCGGCTGGCGCAGATCCGCGCCGAGCAGGCCAAGCTGATCGGTTTCCCGAACTACGCGGCGTGGAAGCTGGACGATCAGATGGCGAAGACGCCGGAGACGGCGATGTCGTTCATGGACAAGCTGGCGCCGGCCGCGGTGGCGCGTGCGAAGCGCGAAGCGGCCGATATCCAGGCGCAGATCGACAAGGATCAGGCCGCGCTGAAGCAGCCCAGCTTCAAGCTGGCGCCATGGGACTGGAACCGTTACGCCGAGGAAGTGCGCAAGGCCAGGTACGACCTCGACGAAAACCAGATCAAGCCGTATTTCGAACTCGACGATGTGCTGCAGAACGGCGTGTTCTACGCCGCCAACCAGTTGTATGGCCTGACCTTCAAGGAACGTCACGACATCCCGGTCTATCAGCCCGATGTGCGCGTGTTCGAAGTGTTCGACAAGGACGGCACCTCGATGGCGCTGTTCTATTGCGATTACTTCAAGCGCGACAACAAGAACGGCGGTGCCTGGATGGACAATCTGGTCGGCCAGTCGAAGCTGCTCGGTACCAAGCCGGTGATCTACAACGTCGCCAACTTCAGCAAGCCGGCCGCCGGCCAGCCGGCGCTGTTGTCGTTCGATGACGTGACCACGATGTTCCACGAATTCGGCCATGCGTTGCATGGCCTGTTCGCCGACGAGCAGTATCCGACCCTGTCCGGTACCAACACCGCGCGCGACTTCGTCGAATTTCCCTCGCAGTTCAACGAGCACTGGGCAACCGACCCGAAAGTGTTCGCCAACTACGCGAAGAACTACAAGAGCGGCGAGCCGATGCCGCAGGCGCTGGTCGACAAGATCAACAAGGCCAGGAAGTTCAACTCGGGCTACGGCATGACCGAGCTGGTCGCCGCCGCGCTGCTCGACATGAACTGGCACACCCTGGGCGCCGATGCCCCGCTGCAGGATGCCGACCAGTTCGAAGCCGCCGCGCTGAAGAAGGACAAGATCGACCTCAGCTACGTGCCGCCGCGATACCGTTCCAGCTACTTCCAGCACATCTGGGGCAACGGCTATGCGGCCGGCTACTACGCCTACCTGTGGACCCAGATGCTGGCCGATGACGCCTTCGTGGGCTTCAAGGATCACGGCGGCCTGACTCGCGAGAACGGTGATCGCTTCCGCGCGATGATCCTGTCGCGTGGCAACACCGAAGAGCTGGCGAAGATGTACAAGGACTGGCGCGGCCAGGATCCGAGCATTGAGCCGATGCTGGTCAACCGCGGCCTGAAGGACGCGCCGAAGAAATAGTCGGCGCAGGCCCAATGCGTGAGGATCGGGCCCGCCGTGCGCGGGCTCGATCGTTTCCGGCGGACGTCGAAGTATGCCGTGCATGCCTCGCGCACGTGGAATAATCGAGGCTTCCGACTGGAGCCACCTGCACGTGGACAGCCATCATTTCCTGCGGACCGCGGTGGTGTTCCTGCTCGCCACTGTCATCGCGGTACCGCTGACCAAGCGCTTCCGGCTCGGCGCGGTGCTCGGCTACCTGCTGGCCGGCATGGCGATCGGGCCGCAGCTGCTGGGCCTGGTCAACGACACCGAAGGGGTCGCCACGATCTCCGAGTTCGGCGTGGTGCTGATGCTGTTTGTGATCGGCCTGGAGCTGTCGCCGCAGCGGTTGTGGGTGATGCGCCGCTCGGTGTTCGGGACCGGACTGCTGCAGGTACTGGCCAGTGGCGTGGCCATCGGCGCGGCCGCGTATGTCCTGTTCGGCTTCAGCGGCAAGGCGGCGGTGATCGTCGGCGGCAGCCTGGCGCTGTCGTCCACCGCGTTCGGCCTGCAGATCCTGGCCGAGCGCAAAGAAGCCGGCGCGGCCTACGGCCGCCAGGTGTTCGCGGTGCTGCTGTTCCAGGATCTGGCGGCGATCCCGCTGATTGCCGCGGTGCCGCTGCTGGCCTCGTCGACCGCTCACAGCTTCGACCTGGTCGCGGTGCTGCGCACGGTCGGCGTGATCCTGGCGGTGGCGGTGGGGGGCCGCTATCTGTTGCGGCCGGTGTTCCGTTTCGTGGCACGCGCGGATTCGGTGGAGGTGTTCACCGCCACCGCGCTGCTGGTGGTGATGGGCGTCGCGCTGCTGATGGATCTGGCGGGCGTCTCCGCCACGCTGGGTGCGTTCCTCGCCGGCATGCTGCTGGCCGACTCGGAATACCGTCACGAGATGGAATCGAACATCGAGCCGTTCAAAGGCCTGCTGCTGGGCCTGTTCTTCATCAGCGTCGGCATGTCGATGGATGTCTCGCTGCTGCTGCGCCGGCCGGGGCTGATCTTCGGCCTGGTGGCGGCGTTGCTGGTGCTGAAGAGCGTGCTGCTGTGGCCGCTGGGGCGGCTGCTGGGCGGCCTCAACCGGTCCGACACCTTGCGCATGCTGGTGCTGCTGGCCTGCGGCGGCGAGTTTGCCTTCGTGCTGCTACGGCAGGCGGCCGAGCAACGGCTGATCGACGCCGGCCAGCGCGATGCGCTGGTGCTGACCATCACTTTGACGATGGCGTTGACGCCCCTGCTCGTGGTGCTGGCGGCGAAGGCGCTGAACGTGATGCCGAAAAAACCGGCGCGCGAGTTCGACACCATCGACACCGCGCCGCCGCGGGTGATCATCGCCGGCTTCGGTCGGGTCGGGCAGATCATCGCCCGCGTGCTGCGGGCGCAAGGCATTCCGTTCGTGGCGCTGGAGCACTCGGCCGAGCAGGTCGATTTCTCGCGCCGCTTCGGCACCATCAACCTGTTCTTCGGCGATCCGGCGCGGCCGGAGTTGCTGCGGGCGGCGCAGGCCGACAAGGCCGAGGTGTTCGTGCTGGCCACCGACGATCCGGAGGCGAACCTGCACACCGCGCGGCTGGTGCGGCGGCAGTATCCGCATCTGAAGATCGTCGCGCGCGCGCGCAACCGCCAGCACGTGTTCCGCCTGATGGACCTGGGCATCGACGAGCCGGTGCGCGAGACGTTCCATTCCAGCCTCAAGATGACGCGCAAGACGCTGGAAGCGCTGGGCTTGCCGCACGAACTGGCGGTCGATCGGGTCGAGCGGTTTCGCCGCCACGACGAGGACCTGCTGAAGAAGCAGGCCCTGGTCTACGACGACGAGACCAAGCTGATGCAAAGCACGCGCGACGCACTGGTCGACCTGCAGCGCCTGTTCGAGGCGGATGCCGAGCCCAGCGCGGAGCGCAAGCGCGGGCGCGACCCGGGGGGGCCGCTGGTCGGCGAGGAGTGACCCAGGTCACTACACGGCAGGTTTACGCGGGAATGGAGTAGGTTGCGTCAACCAGCTGTCGATTCCGGCGTTGCCTAGAAACATGCCTACGACTCAACTCCCAGCCCTGTCCGGACCCGTCGTGATCCGCTTTGGCCGGCTCGGCGACACCATTTTGCTGCAGCCGCTGCTGCACAAGCTGCATATGCGCTATGGCAGGCCTTGCCAGTTGCTGGCGCTGGGGGACTGGTCGCCGGCCTTGTATTCGGCGCAGCCGGAGGTGGCCCGGTGCATTCCTCTGCATTCGCAGTACGGTCCGATGTGGATGCGTCCGCAGCGCTGGCGCGCGGCGCTGGCCTTGCGGCGCCTGCGCGGTTCGCCGTTCTATATCTGTGAGCCCGAGTACCGCACGCGGACCAAGGTGCGCCCGATGCTGGCGCTGGCCGGCGTGCCGGCCGAGCACTGCACCTTCATCGAAGACATCCCGTCGATCGAACATGAGCACTGGGTGGACTGGCTGTTGCGCTTCGGCGACACCACGCCCGCTGCATTCCGCGCCAGTGGCGAGCCGGTGGCGGCTCCGGTCCAGGCGGCTGCGCCGCAATTGCGGGTCAGCGCGGCCGAGCGCGCCGACCGCGACGCCTGGTTGCGCGCGCAAGGCATGAGCGGGCACCCGCTGGTGCTGTTGCAGCCGGCCAACAAGCGCACCATGCGCTGGAACGGAATGCGCGCCGCCGAGGACGACGACAAGTCCTGGCCGGCGGAGCGCTGGGCCGCATTGGCGCGTGCCATCAGCCGCCGGCAGCCGCAGGCACAAGTGCTGTTTTGCGGCTCACCCGCCGAGGCCGGCTATCTCGATACCTTGCTGGCGGTCACCGGGGCGGCGTCGTCCGGCATCAACGCTGCGGCCTTGCCGCTCGGCCGTCTCAAGGCGCTGTTGGAGATCGCCCATAGCATGGTCTCGGTGGACACCGGGCCGGCCCATCTTGCCGCGGCCATGGGCTGCCCGCTGGTGGTGCTGATGGGCTCCCGTTCGCCGCAGCTGTGGACCCCGCGCAGCGGGTCCGGAAGTGATGTGGTGGTTCTCGGTGGCCTGCCGGCGACTCGCCGGGTGGACGAGATCGAAACCGCTCAGGTGGTGAGTGCATGGCGCGCGTTGCGCTGGCGCACCGCGCCAGCGGCTGCCGGCGTCGTTGTCGGGAGCGACGCCGGGACGATGACTTACTCGGCTGGCTGCGCCGGTTGACGCAGGGTTTGCCGCACGCTTGGGATCGCGCTGCTGCGGGCGGCCAGTTCGAGCGCGATATCGACGTAGCCGAGTTGCCGCGCCACGTCCGCCGCGGTGCGGCCGAACGCATCGGGAGCTCCGCGGTCGGCGCCGCGTGACAGCAGCACGCGCGCCGGCGGCAGCAGCGCATGCATGGCGCAGGCGTGCAGCGCGGTGACGCCGCGCTGGTCGGCGTGCTCGACCTTGGCGCCGGCATCCAGCAGCAGCGGAACCAGCGCACCGATGTGGGTCGCGTCGCACTCGCTGCCGGGGCGCAGCTGCGCGCCGAGCAACAACAACAACGGGGTCTTGCCTTCGCTGTCCGCCCGGTTGATGTCGGCACCGTGCTTGAGCAGGCCGTCGAACAGGCGGCGGGCGCGCAAGCTGTCGTTGTGTTCGAAGCCGAACTGCGCGGCGGCGTGCAGTGCGCTGCGCCCGCCCGCGTCGACCGCGTTGACGTCGGCACCGGCGTCCAGCAACTGTTCGACGATCTCCGGATAGCCCATCGCTGCGGCCACCATCAACGCGGTGGCATCGTTCGGCAGGCGCTGGTCGGCGCCGACTTCATGTTGCAACAGCAGGGCGACCAGGGCCTCGCGGCGTGCGGCCACCGCGGCGGCCAGCGGAGTTACGCCGCTGTGCGCGGCCAGTGTGGGATCGGCACCGGCGTCGAGCAGGCAGATGGCGACCTCGCGATGGCCGGCGCCGCAGGCGCGCAGCAGGGCCGAGGCGCCCTGGTCGTCCCGGGTGTCGACAGAGAAGCTCAATTCCAGCAGGCGCTGCACGGTGGCCAGTGCGCCGGCGGCCGCGGCGGCCGGCAGGTCGGTCGGGTGCAATGGACGATGCGGCCGCGGCCAGTCGCGCCAGTCCAGCCAGCGCTCCACTGCCGGATGTTCCAGCGCCAGGCCCAGTGGCGTCTCGCCGTTCGCATCGGCGGCCTCGGGGTTCGCGCCATAGGCGATCAGTGCGCGCACCAGCGGCAGTGCCTGCGCACCGTGTTCGAGCGCGGCGAACAATGGCGTGCGGCCATCGCGATCGCGCGTGTTCGGGTCGCAGCCACGCGCCAGCAGAACCTGCAGCAGTCCGGCTTGCGCATGGACCACGGCCAGATGCAGCGGCGTGCGCTCGCGCGCATCCGGGCCGAACGGATCGGCACCACGTTCGAGCAGGCTGAGCGGCAGCGCGGCAGCTTGCACCATGCCGTTGAGGCGCGACAACGCCTGTGCCAGCAGTCCGGCGCCGGCCGGGCTGGCGCCGGACTGCAGCAGGTCGTCCAGCGCTTCGGTCGAATCCGGCAACTGCTGCAGTAACGCGTCGAACAGGCGTCGACCCAGCGGCGGCAGGGTCGGCGCGTCGGCGGTTTCGGCATCGTCGATGTGCGGCGCTTCGAAGCGGGCTTCGGCGTCGAGGCCGTGGTCGAGCAACCAGCGGCGGGCCGCGCCAAGACCGGGCGTGGCCAGATCCAGATACAGCTGCGCCAGTTGCGGCTGCGGCCATTCGCGCACGCGCTCGGCAAAACCCGACACGATCGCCCAGTGGCCGAAACGCAACGCGTCGAGCAGGTGCGCCGGCGTGTCGGCGCCTTCGGCCAGCACGTCCTGGCTGAGGCTGGCCGGCAGCGGCGTGTCCGGATCGAGCAGGGCGACCAGGTCCCAGCGGCCGGCGGCCGCGGCGTGATCCAGCGCGCTGCGGCCATCGCCGCCGGGCGCTTTCGGTTCGGCGCCCAGCGCCAGCAATGCGCGCACGGTTTCGCTCTGCGCGTGCGGCGATTGGCAGGCCAGGGTCAAGGCGTCGCGCCCGTATTGGTCGCGCGCGCGCACATCGGGCTGCGCTTCGGCCAGCAACTGCACGATGCCGCCGGCGCCGGCACGGGCCGCTTCCATCAAGGCGGTGCTGCCGTGTTGATCGGCCAGGCCGATATCGGCACCGGCCGCGCACAGCGCGCGGGCGATCTGCTCGTGTCCTTCGGCGGCCGCGCTCAGCAGCGCATGCCGATGCCGCGCATCCACCGCATTGATCGCGGCGCGATGCTTGAGCAGCAGCTTGATCCCTTCGACGTCGTCGTCGGCGATGCCGGCGGCGGCGACCAGCGCCGGTTCACCGTCGGCAGGCGCCGGCTTGGCACCATGTTCCAGCAGGAATTTCACCAGCGGCCAGTTGGCGGCGCGGCAGGCGGTGGCCAGCGGGCTGATGCCGGCCTTGTTCAACGCGTTGATCGGAGCAGCCGCGTCCAGCAGCATGGCTGCCACGCCCGGCTCGGCGCTGAGCACGGCGCCATGCAGGGCGGTATTGCCCTCCGCGTCGGCAACCAGTGGACTGGCGCCATTGGTCAGCAGGGTCAGTACCGCTTCGGCGCGGCCGTGCCAGCTGTCGCGGGTGGCTGCCAGCAGCGGGGTGATGCCGCCGCTGGCGCGGTTCACGTCGGCGCCCTTGCCGATCAGCGAGCGCAGCAGCCGGGTGTCCGGCAGCAAGGCGGCGAGCATCAGCACGGGGCGCTGATCGCGGTCGTCGGCGGTCGGCGCGGTGTCGGGATCGGCGCCGGCCTCGATCAATGCCAGGGCGCGCTCGATATCGCCGCCGCGGGTGGCGACCAGCAGTGCTTCGGCCTGCTCGGGCGTGCCGGCGGTGCGTTCCTGTTCGCTCAGTACGGGGCGCGGAGCGACCGCGGTACTGGTGGCCAGCGCGGCATGGTCGCCGCGGCGGCGCGGCTGGTGCCGTTCGCACAGCAGCGCGCGCAGCGTGCGGTTGGCAATGATCAGGCAACCCAGCGGCAGCAGCACGACGCCGTAGATCGCCAACGCCGCGATGCGCGGTTCGGGCGGCAGCACGCCGTACAGTCCGGTCAGCGCGATGGCGCCGAAGGCCAGCACCAGCAGCGACAGCGCGGCCGGCAGGAAGTGACTGAAGAA
Organism: Rhodanobacter terrae; assembly: GCF_042657005.1. NCBI lineage: Bacteria > Pseudomonadati > Pseudomonadota > Gammaproteobacteria > Lysobacterales > Rhodanobacteraceae > Rhodanobacter > Rhodanobacter terrae. Next base: position 150,058 of record NZ_JBHSNG010000004.1, on the reverse strand, counting down.
ACGTTCCTCATGCGACAGGTGGCGGCCGAACGCGATGCTGCGCAAGGTGGCGGTGAAGATCCACGAGCCGTCGCGCTGGCGCGGATAGGCATCGTCCCAGACGAACACCAGCCCGAACGCCGGCCACAGCCGCCACAGTGCGGTCAGCGCCAGCACCAGCGCCGAGGCGAGGATCAGTGCTGCGCTGAGGCTGGGTGTCCGGCTCAGCTGCAGCATCGGCCACGCCACCAGCACGAACACCACCGCGGCGTAGCCGGTGAACATCACCATATGCGCGGCGCCGCGGCGCAATACGGTACGGCCGAAGTGCGGTTCGGGATCGAAGCCGATCGCGTGGCAGATCGCCGCCATGGTCAGGGCGTTCGCCAGCAGCAGCGGGATCAGCGTCAGCGGGTGAGTGGCCAGTCCGGCGGCGGCGACCGCGAGCAGACCTGGAATGAACCAGGCGAGAGCCTGCATGAGAGGAGGGCGGCGACGCGATTTGGGCTGGGTCATGGGAACAGTATAGAAATCGATGGGCCTGCAGACGGTAACCAAGTGTTAACACCACCGACGCAGCGACGCGGTCACTCGTCCCGGTCATCCCTCGGCGCATGGGTATAGGCGAGATGGTTGGCGGTGGCCAGGGTTTCCTGCGGCGGCAGCTGCAGGTGCCAGCCTTGCATGCGCAGGTTGGCGAGTACCTGCGCGGCGTCCTCGACCGGCAGCTCGCGTTGCTCGTCCAGATGCACTTCCATCACGAAGCGCAAGTCGCCCAGCAGCAGGACTAGCGACTCGGGGAGCACATCGAACGCATCGCGCTGTGCCAGCCACAGATAGCTGTCGGCTTTGCGCACGCTGGCATAGACAGAGCACTGCATGGCGCCACCTCGTGGACGATTTAGGGACTGATCAGGGTAGCAGCGTGGACGTCCGCTTGCCCGCCTGGCGATGCCGGTGGAGGATCGCCGGGGTTCGCACGGGACGCGTATGGCAGCGAAGCGGTGTCTGCAGCATTCGCGCCCATTCGTTAGTTAAATGTTGCGGCTGCACTTGCAACGCCTTGGGCGAGCGGGCAAAGTGCGGCGCAGAGGCTTCAAACGCGCGTATGAATTTTATATTTGTCGCCGACACAGCTATCTACCCGAGCCGCATCACGATAAGCAGGAGCAAGCGATGTCTATGTCTTTCCGTTCCTTCACGGGCGCCGCCCGTCCGCTCGTGCTCGCCGCACTGAGCGTGGCCATTCTTGGCGCACTTGCGCCGGGGGCCGCCAGCGCCAGCGCTTTCCAGCTCAAGGAAAACAGTGCCAAAGGCCTGGGCCGCGCCTATGCCGGTTCCGCCACCGCCGGTGGCGATGTCTCGGTAGTGGTCAACAATCCGGCCGCGATGACCGATCTCAAGGGTACCTACCTGCAGGCCGACGTCACCGCGATCAACTTCAGCACCAAGTTCAGCGGCAGCGGCAACGACGTGCTGGGTCGCCCGATCAGCGGCGGCAACGGCGGCGACGGCGGCACCACCATGCCGGTGCCGGCCTTGTTCTTTGCCACCCAGGTCAGCGACCGCGTGCATGTGGGCGCGGGCCTCTCGGTGCCGTTCGGCTTCCAGACCGAATACGACAAGAACTGGGTCGGCCGCTACAACGCGATCAAGTCCAAGTTCGAGTCGCTCGATGCCACGCTGTCGGGATCGTTCGACGTCACCAGCACCTTCAGTGTCGGCGCCAGCATCATCGCGCAGAAGACCAGCGCCGAGCTGACCAGCGCCATCAACTACAACGCCGTGGGTCTGGGCATCCAGCAGGGCATCGGCGCGCAGACCGCAGTTGCCATCGCGCAGATCCAGGCCGCCGCTGCCGCTGGCCAGATCACGCCTCAGCAGGCCGCCGCGCTGGCCCAGCAGGCGGCGCAGCAGGGCCAGGCCGCCGCTGGCGGTGTCGCCGCCGCGACGCCGGTGGGGTCCGACGGTTTCGCCCGCATCAAGGGCGACGACTGGGCCTACGGCTGGCAGCTGGGCGGCTACTGGAAGGTGACCCCGGACGACAAGCTCGCGCTCAACTACCGCTCCAAGATCAGCCATCGTCTGGCGGGTACGGCCAACTTCACCACCACGCCGGGATACGACGCATTGCTGGCGAATCCCGCGCTGGCTGCCTCGATCCCCCCGTTCTCGCACACCACCGGCACCGCCGACTTCACCACGCCGGCCGTGATCAGCGCGAGCTACTGGCACCAGGCGGAGAAGTTCGGTTTCGGCGTCGATGTGGCCTACACCAAGTGGGACGTGTTCAAGAACCTCACGGTGAATTACGGCAATGCGCAGCCGTCGACCACGGAACAGTTCAACTGGCGCAACACCATCTACGCCTCGATCGGTGGCGATTACTACCTGACCGACAAGGTCACCTTGCGCGCAGGTGTCGCGGTCGACCGCACGCCGACCCACGTCGCCACCCGTGATCCGCGGGTGCCCGACTCGACCCGTCAGATGGCCTCCTTCGGCATCGGCTACAAGGCCAGCGAGCACCTGGAGATCAATGCGTCCTACGCGCATATCTTCGTCAACCAGGCCCATGTGAATACCATGAGCGGCACCGGTGACACGCTGACCGGCAGCTTCGACGACTACGGCAACCTGCTGAGCCTTTCGGCGCAGTACAAGTTCTAACCGCAGCAACGCGCAACGGCTGCAAAAGAATCCCCGCGTGAGCGGGGATTCTTTTGTGCGATCTGGCGGCCGGCCGGGGAGCCGGCGTTCAACCACGCTTGAGCAACAGCTCGAGCACCCGGCGGAAGCGTGCACCGTACGGCGGATTGAGCAGGCCGGCGCCGTTGAAGCGGGCCTGTCGGAATACCGGCTTCAGATGCGAGAACGTGCGGAAGCCGGCCTCACCGTGATAGCCGCCCGTGCCGGAAGCGCCCACGCCACCGAACGGCAGGCTGTGCTGGGCGATGTGGTACAGCGTGTCGTTGAGGCTGACGCCGCCGGCCACGGTGCGTGCCAGCACGCGGTCGACCAGCGCGCGATCCTGCTCGAACAGGTACAGCGCCAGCGGATGCGGGCGAGCAGCTACATACGCGATCGCCTCGTCCAGCGAGTCGTACGGCAGCAGCGGCAGCAAGGGGCCGAAGATCTCCTCCTGCATCACTTCCATGCCGTCGTCGACTTCACTGAGCAATTGCGGCGGCAGCCATCGGCGCGTCGGATCATCCGCAGCCTCGCTCAGCGGATGCACGCGTGCGCCAGCGGCCAGCGCGCTGTCGCGCAATGCGACGAGGCGCTGGTACTGGCGATCGGAAACGATGCTGGCGTACTGCGTGCTGTGTCCGAGCTGCGGGTACAGCCGCGCCGCCACCTGCCGCGCCGCGGCGATGAAATCGGCCAGGCGCGCGCGCGGCAGCAGCACGTAGTCCGGTGCGATGCAGGTCTGCCCGGCGTTGACCAGCTTGCCGAACAGGATGCGTTCCACCGCGTTGTCGAAGCGCGCGCCGGGGCCGATGATGGCCGGCGACTTGCCGCCCAGCTCCAGCGTCACCGGGGTGAGGTTTGCGGCCGCCGCGCGCATCACGTGGCGGCCGACCGCGGTGGAGCCGGTGAACAGCAGGTGGTCGAACGGCAGCGCGGAGAACGCCTGCGCCACCTCGGCATCGCCGGTCACCGCGATCACTTCGTCGGGCTGGAAATAGCGGGCCACCTGTTCGGCGAACAGTGCCGAGAAGCGCGGGGTGTATTCGCTCATCTTCACCATGACGCGGTTGCCGGCGACCAGCGCATCCACCAGCGGACCCACGGCGAGATACAGCGGATAGTTCCACGGCACGATGATGCCGACCACGCCCAGCGGCTGCGGTATCAGCACATTGCGGGCGGGCAGGAAGGCGAGGCCGGCCAGCGAGCGTCGCGGGCGCATCCAGCGTCGGCCGTGGCGCAGCGCATAGCGGACCGCCGACAGGCTGGGGAAGATTTCCAGCAGATCGGTCTCTTCCGCGGGACGCTGGCCGAAGTCGGCCGAAATGGCGGCGGCGAAAGCATGGCGCTGTTCGCGCACCATCGTTTCCAGCGCACGAAGCCGTTTGGCGCGCGCTTCCCACGACGGCATCGGATCCACCGCATGCGCGGTGCGCATGCGGTGCACGGCGGGGATAAGCCCGGCGATCATTGGCTCAGACATGTGGATGAACGCTCATTGTTCGCGGCGGAATTCATCGAAGAACGCGTGATTGATCTCGTAGATCGTCTTTGGCTTCACGCCGATGCCCGCATCTTGAAAAAGCTCGACCAGCTGCTCTCCGTCGATCAGTTCGATTGGCACGACGCCATCGCGTGAGGCTTCGCTCTCGGCGTCATTTGTGAAACGCCCGGTGGTGATGAACACACCTTTTTCCGCACGCCCGAGCAGGGCATTGCGGAATTCGCCCACAGCACCGCGCGAAACGACATCCTTGTAGCGTTTGGCCTGAAATGCCACGCGTAAGCTGACGAATGGACTCAGTCGCAGCAAACCGTAACCGTCGATGCCACCGTCGCGCGAACGTTGGGTTACTTCGACATCCTCGAAGCCGTGTTCGCGCAAGAGGCGCCCGCAGATCAGTTCGAAGCCGTATGGCGGAAGAGATTTGAGAATATCTAGAAGGTCGAGTTCCCGAGACTCTTCCGGAGTCACCGCGTCGGCGGTTTCGGAGATTGGCACGGTGTCGCCTGTTGCACCCTGTTTGCGCAGCGACTGGCTAATCCTTACCCGCCCTAGAAAAATGACTCGTGCTGCATCTTCGTCAAGATGTGCTTTCCAGCCGAGTGGACTCAACGCCCAGAGACCACGTTTGCTGTCGTCCAGCAAACCTTCCCAGACCAAATATTGGCGTGCCCACTGCACTTGATTGTGGAAGCGGTTGGCTCCCGATTTGATGGTAGCTTCGGTGATTTCTGGAGATAGCCGAAGCTCCCGTGCTATCCAACTGGAAACTTCTTTCGGTTTGGCCGAGCCGCCCAGCGCACGCAGGCAATCGAGTAACGGGCCCATCCAGCGGACAAATTCAGTTTGGCCCTTTTTCAACTTCGACATGCGAGACGCTCCATGCAATGACACGAAACGTACTCGCCATATCGGCTCCATGGCAATGGAGCCGATATGGCGCTCTGGTGCTTACTCGCCGATCGTCAGCAGCGATGCGTTGCCGCCGGCCGCCGTGGTGTTGATGGTGAGCGTGCGCTCGCCGGCGAAGCGCAGCAGGTAGTGCGGGCCACCGGCCTTGGGGCCGGTGCCGGACAGGTTCTCGCCGCCGAATGGCTGCACGCCGACCACCGCGCCGATCTGGTTGCGGTTGACGTAGCAGTTGCCGACGCGGGCATGGCTGGCGATGTAGTCGACGGTGTCGTTGATGCGGCTGTGGATGCCGAGCGTGAGGCCATAGCCGGTGGCGTTGATCTGCTCGACCACCTGCTCGAGTTCGCTGCCCTTCCAGCGGATCACGTGCAGCACCGGGCCGAACACTTCGCGCGTCAGCGTGGCGAGCGAGGGAATCTCGTAGGCGCGCGGGGCGAAGAAGGTGCCGTTGGCGGTGGTGGCCGGATCGAGCGCGACTTCGCCGATTTTCTTCGCGTCCTTGTCCATGCGTGCAGCGTGATCGACCAGGATCTTTTTCGCGTCCTCGTCGATCACCGGACCCACATCGGTGGACAGCTGGCCGGGGTCGCCCACCTTCAGCTCGGCCATTGCGCCGGCGAGCATGTTGCAGACCTTGTCGGCGATGTCTTCCTGCACGAACAGCACGCGCGCGGCCGAGCAGCGCTGGCCGGCGGACTGGAAGGCGGAGGCGATCACGTCCTTGACGATCTGCTCGGGCAGCGCAGAGGAGTCGGCGATCATCGCGTTCTGGCCGCCGGTCTCGGCGATCAGCGCGGCGATCGGCGCATTGCGCGCGGCCAGCGCGCGGTTGATCGCCCAGGCGGTGTCGGTGGAGCCGGTGAAGGCCACACCGGACACGCGCGCATCCCTGGTCAGGGCGGCGCCGACGGTGGCGCCGTCGCCCGGCAGGTATTGCAGCACGTCGGCGGGCACGCCGGCGTCGTGCAGCAGCTTCACCGCGGCGTGGCCGATCAGCGAGGTCTGCTCGGCCGGCTTGGCGATCACGGCATTGCCGGCGGCCAGCGCGGCGCTGACCTGGCCCAGGAAGATCGCCAGCGGGAAGTTCCACGGGCTGATGCACACGAACACGCCGCGGCCGTTGAGGAACAACTGGTTGCTCTCGCCGGTCGGGCCCGGCAACTGCTCGGGCTGGCCGAACAGACGCCGTGCCATGGTGGCGTAATAGCGCAGGAAGTCGGCCGCCTCGCGGATTTCGGCGATCGCATCGGGCAGGCTCTTGCCGGCTTCGCGCACGCACAACGCGATGAATTCGCCGCGACGCGCTTCGAGCTGCTCGGCGGCGTGCTCGAGGATCGCCGCGCGGCTGGCCGCGGGCAGGCGATCCCAGTTGTGCTGCGCAGCGACGGCGTTGCTCAGTGCCTTGTCGACGGTGGCGCTGTCGGCGCTGACATAGCTGCCCACGGTCTGGCGGCGGTCGGCCGGGTTGGTGACGGCGATCGCGGCTGAAGCCGCTCCCACCACCGCGCCGGGCACCAGCGGTGCGGCAGTCCACGGGCCGGCATTCGCGTTGACCGCCTCGGCCATCGCCCTCAGTTCGTTGTCGTTGGAGAAGTTGACGCCCATGGAATTCTTCCGGAGTTCTGCGTAGATGTTGACCGGCAGCGGAATGCGCGGATGAGGGATCGAAGTAAAGGAGCGCACCGTTTCGCACGGGTCGGCGACCAGCGTGCGCACCGGCACGCTCTCGTCGACGACGCGGTTGACGAAGCTGGTGTTGGCGCCGTTCTCCAGCAGGCGGCGCACCAGGTACGGCAGCAGGTCTTCGTGCGTGCCGACCGGTGCGTACACGCGGCAGGGTACGTCGAGATTCTTGGCGCCGATCACTTCGGCGTACAGGTCGGTGCCCATGCCATGCAGGCGCTGGTATTCGTACGGCCGGCCCTGCGCGATGTGATGCACGGCGGCGATGGTGTGCGCGTTGTGGGTGGCGAATTGCGGATAGATCAGTTCGGCGCCGCCGTTGAACAGGCGCCTGGCGCAGGCGAGATAGGACACGTCGGTATTCGGCTTGCGCGTAAACACCGGGTAGCCGGCCAGGCCGTTTTCCTGTGCGCGCTTGATCTCGGCGTCCCAGTAGGCGCCCTTGACCAGGCGCACATACCAGCGGCGGTTGGCGGCACGGGCGGTCTCGATCAGCCAGTCGATCACGAACGGGGTGCGCTTGGCATACGCCTGCACCACGATGCCCAGGCCATTCCAGCCTTGCAGCGAGGGATGCGCGAAGACGTCGCCGATGATGTCCAGCGACAACTCGAGGCGCTCGGCCTCCTCGGCATCGACCGACAACGCGATGCCGTACTTCATCGCCAGTTGCGACAGCTCCAGCAGCTTGTCGCCGAGCTGGCGGTGGGCCAGCTCGCGCTTGGCCACTTCGTAGCGCGGGTGCAGCGCGGACAGCTTCACCGAGATCGACGGCGCATCGGTGTGGCTGGCGAACGGGCCGCGCGCACCGATCGCGGCGATCGCGTTGCGGTAATCCTGCTGGTAGCGTTCGGCGGTTTCGCTGGTCAGCGCCGACTCGCCCAGCATGTCGTAGGAATAGCGGTAGACCGCGTAGTCCTTCTTCGCGCAGCGGTCCAGCGCCTCGTCGATGGTCTGTCCCATCACGAACTGGTAGCCCATGATGCGCATGGCCTGGCGGACCGCGAGACGGATCGCCGGTTCGCCGGCGCGGCCGACCAGCCGCTTCAAGGCGCCGGTGAAGTCGTGGCGAACATCCTCGGCCAGGTTCACCAGGCGCCCGGTGAGCATCAGGCCCCAGGTGGAGGCGTTCACGAACAGCGACTCGCTCTGGCCCAGATGCTTCTTCCAGTCCGCGTCGCCGAGCTTGTCGCGGATCAGCTTGTCGGCGGTGGCCTTGTCCGGAATGCGCAGCAGTGCCTCGGCCACGCACATCAGCAGCACGCCTTCCTCGGAGGAGAGATCGTACTGGCGCATGAAGGACTCGACCGCGCTCTGGTCCTTCGCGCGCAGGCGCACCCGGCCGACCAGGTCGGCGGCGAGGTCGATCACCTTCTCGCGTTCGGCCGGCGGCAAGGCGGCCTGGGCGAGCAGGTCGTTGACCGCTTCGGTTTCGTCGCGCAGCCAGGCGGCGGTGATGCGTGCGCGGGCCGGCGTGCTGTCGAGAGGGAGTTCGGGACTGAGAATGGGCTGGGTCACGGGCTTGTCGAAGGATTCGCCGCGGCGAAGGGGAGCGCGGGATTGTACGCTGGACGTCATGGATTTGGGGCGGCGCAGCGGCCGCGCAGACGGTTCTCCGCCGGCCGCGCGGCGCCATTCGCGTGGCTTGCGTGCAGACCTGATCAGGATCAAGTGGGTGCGACATTCTTGCTCGCTGCCTCGCCGCGGCCTATCATTCCGATGTTCCAGGCACGCCGGATCCCCATGATCGTGCTTCGACCAGCTACCGCCGGCTTGCCGTGCGTGACGATGTGGCTCAAGCCCAATCGCACGCTCAGCCGGCGCGGTCTGCGTCGATTGATCGTGGTTCTGGTGGTGCTGGTGCTGATGACGGCAGGTCTGGGTGCGTGGCAGGGGAACGTGTTTGCTCCGCTGTTTGCCCTGGCCGAATCCGCCGCCGTGGCCATCGCCTTGAGCGTAGCCTGGCGGGCCGGCGATCGCAGTGAGCGCATCACCCTCGACGCTTCGTCGCTGGAGGTGCGGTCGCTGCCGGGCCGGCGCCGCATGCGTTTCCAGGCTTACTGGGTGCGCGTGCTGCTGGAGCCGGGCGACGGGCGTCAGCGCCTGCTGCTGTCGTCGCACGGGCGCGAATTGGAGATTGGCGCTTTTCTGGCGGAGCAGGAACGCGTCGAGCTGTCGAGAAAACTCATGGTGCTGCTGGCCGATCTCAACGGCCCGTCGCGCAAATAGGTTCAAAAGAGTCTGTATTCATAATCCAAACACGCCGCGCCGGGAGCTGTTTGCCCGCGGGGCAAGGAAGAGAGAGGGAATGTATGTCGATACATGACCGAGCGATGACGCCGCTCCGGGGGCAAACAGACCCGGCCCTGCGGGTTGCCCTGCAGCGGCCGTCATGCGGCAGCCCGCGGCTTGCCCATGCAACCAGCATGGGTTTCGCCGCGGCCTACCACCTGCCAGCCGCTGCAGGGCAACGCGACGTATTTGGATTATGAATACAGACTCTAAGGTGCAAGACATGACATCTGGCGGCATCAGGCGATCATTCACGGCAGCGGCGGCACTCGCCCTTGCATCGTTCGGCGACGTGGTGCGCGCCGCACCCGGTCCGTGGCAGCTGAACATGCAGCGCGGCGACAGCACCTGGTCGCAGGTGCCGTACCACCTGAACAACATTTCGCTCGGCGTGTGCACGGTGATCGGCATCCTGGTGTTCGGCGCGATGTTCATCGCGATGTTCCGTTTCCGCAAATCGCGCGGTGCGGTGGCCGAGAAGTGGTCGCACAACACCATGGTGGAAGTCGTCTGGACCACCATCCCGGTGATCATCCTGGTCGTGCTGGCCTACCTGGCCACCGGCGGCCTCACCTTGTGGGCCGATACCACCGGTTCGCAGATGACCGTCAAGGTCACCGGCTACCAGTGGAAGTGGCGCTACGACTATGTCGAGTACCTGGGCAAGCCGATCGACAAGGTCGGTTTCATGTCCAAGCTCGATACGCAGAGCGACCAGACCCGCCAGCTCGGCTCGGGCATGGATCCGTTCGCGGTCAAGGTCGGTGACGAAAGCACCTACCTGTTGAACGTCGACAAGCCGCTGGTGGTGCCGGTCGACACCAAGATCCGTTTCGTGATCACCAGCGGCGACGTGATCCACTCCTGGTGGGTGCCGGCGACCGGCTGGAAGCTCGACGCGATCCCCGGAATCATCAACGCGGCCTGGGCCAACTTCCAGAAGCCAGGCACGTATCGCGGCCAGTGCGCCGAGTTGTGCGGCCAGGATCACGGCTTCATGCCGATTGTGGTGGTGGTCAAGTCGAAGGCGGATTTCGCCGCGTGGCTTGCCGCGCAGCAGGCGAAATCCGCCGCGCCCGTCGCTGCGCCGGCGACGGCTTCCAGCGCCGCCGCGCCGCAAACCAGCCAGGTCGCTCCGGCGGCGGGTGCGGCCAGGCAGGGCTGATCCGACCCGGTCTGGCGGTTCCCGGCACACGTTTTCTCACGCAGTCGCATTCAATATTTCAGGTTAGAGGTGCAAGGCCATGTCCTACGCAGCCACCCATGATCAGCACGATGATCACCACGGCGCGCCGAAAAGTTTCTTCCAGCGTTGGTGCATGTCCACCAACCACAAGGACATCGGCACGCTGTATCTGGTTTTCGCGCTGACGATGTTCTTCATCGGCGGCAGCTTTGCGATGCTGATCCGTGCCGAGCTGTTCAAGCCCGGCATGCAGCTGATGCAGCCTTACTTCTTCAACCAGCTGACCACCATGCATGCGCTGGTGATGATCTTCGGCGCGATCATGCCGGCCTTCGTCGGCCTCGGTAACTGGATGATCCCGTTGATGGTGGGTGCGCCGGACATGGCGCTGCCGCGCATGAACAACCTGTCGTTCTGGATCCTGCCGTTCGCCTTCCTGCTGATGCTGTCCACGCTGTTCATGCCCGGCGGCGGCCCGGCCGGCGGCTGGACGATGTATCCGCCGTTGTCGCTGCAGAGCGATTCGCTGGCCTACGTGGTGTTTGCGATCCATCTGATGGGCATCAGTTCGATCATGGGCGCGATCAACATCATCGCGACCATTCTCAACATGCGTGCTCCCGGCATGGAGCTGCTGAAGATGCCGGTGTTCGTATGGAGCTGGCTGATTACCGCATTCCTGCTGATCGCGGTGATGCCGGTGCTGGCCGGCGCGGTGACCATGCTGCTCACCGACAAGTACTTCGGCACCAATTTCTTCAACCCGGGCGGCGGCGGCGACCCCGTCCTGTATCAGCACATCTTCTGGTTCTTCGGCCATCCCGAGGTGTACATCATGATCCTGCCCGCGTTCGGGATCATCTCGGAAATCGTGCCGACCTTCGCGCGCAAGCCGATCTTCGGCTACAAGGCGATGGTGTTCGCGATCGCCTCGATCGCATTCCTGTCGTTCATCGTCTGGGCGCACCACATGTTCGCGGTGGGCCTGCCGCTGGGCGCCGAGATCTTCTTCATGTATGCCACGATGTTGATCGCGGTGCCGACCGGCGTGAAGGTGTTCAACTGGGTCGCCACCATATGGGGCAGCTCGATGACATTCGAGACGCCGATGCTGTTCGCTCTCGCGTTCATCATCCTGTTCACCATCGGCGGCTTCTCCGGTCTGATGCTGGCGCTGGTGCCGGCGGACTTCCAGTATCACGACACCTACTTCGTGGTGGCGCATTTCCACTACGTGCTGGTGACCGGCGCGCTGTTCGCGATCATTGCCGCGACCTATTACTGGTTGCCGAAGTGGACCGGCAACATGTACAGCGAGTTCTGGGGCAAGGTGCATTTCTGGAACAGCGTGATCTGGGTCAACGTGCTGTTCTTCCCGCAGCACTTCCTGGGCCTGGCCGGCATGCCGCGCCGCATCCCCGACTACAACGTGGCGTTCGCCAACTTCAACATGATCAGCTCGATCGGCGGCTTCCTGTTCGGCGCCACCCAGCTGATCTTCATCGGCGTGTTGATTCATTGCGTGTTCTTCTCGAAGAAGAAGGCCACCGATCGCGTGTGGGAAGGCGCCAGGGGCCTGGAATGGACGGTGCCGTCGCCGGCGCCGCACCATACGTTCGACTTGCCGCCGGTGATCCACGACGACGAGCTGGCGCACGGTCACGTCAACGATTGACCATTCACCCTGTCGTCCCGGTCCGGTCGGGCCGGGCGGCGCAAGAAGCCGATCTACATGAGACAGCAGACAATGAACACGGAAATCGCGGCACGCCGCAAAGGTGTAAGGCGCACCCTGGTGGTGACGGTCTCGATCGCGCTGGCGTTTTTCCTGGTGTCGTTCCTGCAGATCCTGCTGATGAAATAGCGGCACCGCGGTTGCTGTACGGTTCCTTCAATACGTCTCCTTCAACCGGTCGGGTTCGACGATCGGCATGCAGTTCCCCGGTCGGCGCGACGGGGCAAAAGTCATCAAGAGAAGTCCACGGGGTCTCACCATGGGTCAGCAGCACGACGCTTACTTTGTTCCGGCCAAGAGCTATTGGCCGATCGTGGCCGCAGTGGTCATGTTCACCACCGTGTTCGGTGCCGCGCACTGGCTGAACGCGGAACCCGGCGACGCCGGCTTCGGCAAGACCGTGCTGCTGGTCGGCGTGGTCGGCGTGCTTGGCATGTTCTTCGGCTGGTTCCGCTCGGTCATCAACGAGTCGCTGTCCGGCAGTTACAACCACCAGGTGGACACCTCGTTCCGCATGGGCATGATGTGGTTCATCTTCTCCGAGGTGATGTTCTTCGGCGCGTTCTTTGGTGCGCTGTTCTACATCCGCATGTTCTCGGTGCCGTGGCTGGGCGGCAACGGCCATGGCACGCTGACCCATCAGTTCCTGTGGAGCGACTACGCGGCTGCGTGGGGTGCCAATGGCGGCAACGGCCCGCAGCGCATCGGCGGCAGCTTCAGCACCGTGCCGGCGTGGGGCCTGCCGCTGCTGAACACGTTGATCCTGCTCAGCTCCAGCGTGACCGTGACGATCGCGCACCATGCGCTGCGTGCCGGTCATCGAGGCAAGATCCTGGTGTTCCTGGGCCTGACCGTGCTGCTGGGCGCGCTGTTCCTGAACTTCCAGGCGCACGAGTACATCGAGGCCTACAAGGAGCTGAACCTGACCCTGCACAGCGGCGTCTACGGCTCGACTTTCTTCCTGCTGACCGGGTTCCACGGCCTGCACGTGACGCTGGGCACGATCATGCTGGCGGTGATCTGGTTCCGCGTGCTCAAGGGCCACTTCAACAAGGATCACCACTTCGGTTTCGAGGCGGTGGCGTGGTACTGGCACTTCGTCGACGTGGTTTGGCTCGGCCTGTTCATGTTCGTCTACATTCTTTGACGCGACGTCGTTTCGCGAAGAGCAAAACCTGCCATCGGGCAACTTCCCCGCCATGGCGGACTTTTCGCAGCGGCCACGAGACGTCCACGACAAAAAGCCCGCCATTGGCGGGCTTTTTGTCGTGGTGGCATCGGGCGATTCAATCGCTACCGAAACTCGCGGCCATGGAGCGCGATTTGTCGCGGCCGGGACGCGCGGCGGGCACAGCCGCTACAATCACTGGCCGACATCGTGCGGATGCAGCCAGCCCATCCAGATGCCGAGTGCGACCATGCCGATCAGCAACAGCGACAAGCCGATGCGGCGGGTCAGAGCCCATACCGTGCGCTTGTCGTCGTCCTTGTCGGTCATCATGAAGTACAGCGCCTGGCCGAGGCTGAAGATCACCACCAGCAGCACCACCACCAGCGCACCTTTGTAGACGGTTTCCACGTGATTGATCCGATTCATTACGACAACGGCAGTATAGCCACCAGCGGCGGGCCCGCCGCGTGAGCGGGTTTCGCCGTCCGTCCTGGTGGGCGTTGCTGCTGACGGCGGCCGGAGCCTTGCTGTTCATACGTTTGGGCATCTGGCAGCTGCATCGCGCCGATTTCAAGGAAGCACTTCTGCGGCGGTATGCCGCATCGTCGTCGGCGCCGCAGCAGGACTTCGCCAAGGTGGCCGCTGCGCCGCCGGCCGACAGCTTTCCGCGCGTGCAGGTGAGCGGCCACTATCTTGCCGACCGGCTGTATCTGCTGGACAACCCGAAACACGACGGTCGCGGCGGCGTGGAGGTATTCGCGCCATTCGTGCTGCGCGACCAGCCGCCGTTGCTGCTGGTGGACCTGGGCTTCCTGCCGGGCAATGGCAACGGCAAGACGCCGCAACTGCCGCCGTTGCCGGCTACCGAAACCCGCTTGCGGGGTTTGTACGTACCGCCGCCGCCGGTGGGTTTCGAGATGGGCGGCGATGCGCTGGCGCGGCAGACCCGCTGGCCGAAGAACGCCATTTTCCTGGACCCGGCGGAAATCGCCCGCGATCTCGGCCGCCCGCTGTATCCGCGGATGCTGGCGCTGGACGCCGATCCCGCCTCGATCTACGTGCGCGTGCACACTCTCGATTTTTCCTCGATGCCGCCGGCGCGGCACCGCGCCTACGCGTTCCAGTGGTTCACCTTCGCGCTAGCCGCGGTGGTGATCCTGCTGGTCGTGCATCGCAAGCGCAAACCGCGCGAATCCTGATATCACCAAGGTCACGAAGTCCGATGAAGCCAGTCGATCCCGTTGCGTTGCGCAAGAGCCGAATGTATCTGCTGCTGATTGCGCTGGTGTTTGCGGCGCCGATGATCATTGCCGGCCTGCTCAGTTTTACCGGCTGGCAGCCGGGCGTGAAAGGCAACGGCCATGCGATCCTGCCGCAGCGCAATTTCGTCGACGAGAAGCTGCAGGTGAAACTGGACAATGGCCAGACGTGGCCGTGGCGCGACAGCGAGCCGCGGCTGACCCTGGTCGCGCTGGCCGGGCCGGACTGCGCCGCGCACTGCTTCGACACGCTGACCGGGATCGCCAAGGCGCGCGTCATGCTCAACCGCAACCAGGCGCGCCTGCGCCTGCTCTATGTCGGCACGCCGCCGGCCGATGCGGGCCGACGCGTCGCCATGCAAACCTATTGGTCGCTGGGCCGCGACGTCGACGGCAAGCTGGCCACGTATGCACCGGCCACGCCCGACAGCGTCAGCGCGGTGCTGGTGGAATCCAATGGCACGGCATTGTCGCTGTATCCGGCCGGTTTCGATGGCCCCGGTTTGCTGCGGGATCTGCAGAAGGTGATCAAGTGATGTCGGCGCGTTCGCTGAAAATTCTGCGCGGCCTGTCCCTGCTCGCCGCCGTGTTCGCGTTCGGACTGGTGATGTTCGGCGCCTTCGTGCGGCTGTCCAATGCCGGCCTGTCGTGCCCGGACTGGCCCACCTGCTACGGCCAGGTGACCTGGCCGCAGCACGCGCAGGCGGTGGCGCACGCCGACGCGGCATTCCCGGATCGCCCGTACGAGGCGCACAAGGCCTGGCGCGAACAGGTGCACCGCTTCCTTGCCGGCACCCTCGGTGTGATGGTGCTGTTGCTGGCGCTGACGGCGAGCGCGCGCAAACGCAGCGCGTTGCTGGCGGTGATTGCCGGCGCGGCGTTTGCGGTGGTCGGCGTGGGTTTGTACATGCGCGGCGAGCACTTGTGGTCGTCGCTGCTGGCGGTATGTGCGATGGGCTTGCCGTTGCTTGCCGCGATCCAGCTACAGCAGCCAGGCGCCTGGAAGATCAGCGTGCTGACGCTGGCAGTGATCATTTTCCAGGCGATGCTCGGCATGTGGACGGTGACGCTGTTGCTGAAACCGATCGTGGTGATGGGCCATCTGCTCGGCGGCATGACCACCTTCGCGCTGCTGGCGTATGCCGCGCTGCGCTTTGCCGGCGTGGCGGCGCCGGACCAACGCATGGCCGATCTGCGCCGGCTGGTGACGATCGGCCTCGTGCTGTTGTTCTGCCAGATCGCGTTGGGCGGCTGGACCTCGGCGAACTATGCTGCGCTGGCCTGCGGCTACGGTCCCGGTTCGTTCCCGCAATGCCTGGGCCAATGGGCGCCCCCTGCCGACTTCCACCAGGGCTTCGTGCTGTGGCGCGGGGTCGAGGTCAACTACGAAGGCGGCGTGCTCGACACGGCGGCGCGCAGCGCGATCCAGCTCGTGCACCGGCTCGGTGCGCTGGTGGTGTTCTGCTATCTCGGCTGGCTGTCGTACAAGGTGGCCAGGCGCGGATTGCGCGGGCTTGGCCTGGCGATCGCTCTGGCGCTGACCACCCAGGTGCTGCTGGGCATCAGCAATGTGTATTTCGGACTGCCGCTGCCGGTGGCGACCGCGCACAATGGCGTTGCCGCGTTGTTGCTGTTCACTTTGCTGGCCACGCTGACGCGTACGCAGCGTCGGCATGACGAATCGATGTTTCTGCCGTTGGGGCGACGCTGAAGATGAACGTTTTCCGTGAATATCTGCAGTTGACCAAGCCCCGCATCGTTGCGCTGCTGGTGTTCTGCGCGGTGATAGGCATGTTCCTCGCCGTGCCGGGCCTGCCGCGGTGGCAGGCACTGGTGTTCGGCACGCTGGGCATCTGGCTGGCATCGTCCTCCGCGGCTGCGTTCAACCAGCTGATCGATCAGCGTATCGACAAGGTCATGGTGCGCACGGCCCACCGGCCGCTGGCCACCGGGCATCTGAACCCGCGGCAGGTATTCGTGTTCGCGCTGAGCCTGGGTATCGCCTCGATGCTGGTGTTGGTGTTGCTGGTCAACACGCTGACCGCAGTGCTGACTTTTGCCGGGCTGATCGGTTATGCGGTGGTCTACACCGCGTTCCTCAAGCGGGCCACTCCGCAGAACATCGTGATCGGCGGTCTCGCCGGGGCGATTCCGCCCGTGTTGGGCTGGACGGCGGTCACCGGCACGCTGCACCCGTATGCGTTGCAGTTGTGCCTGATCATATTCGTGTGGACGCCGCCGCATTTCTGGGCATTGGCGATCTTCCGCCGCGACGACTACTCGCGCGCGCAGGTGCCGATGCTCCCGGTTACGCACGGCGTCGTGTACACGCGCTGGCACGTGCTGTTCTACACCGTGCTGCTGGTGCTGGTGACGCTGCTGCCGGCATTGACCGGGATGAGCGGCCTGATCTATCTGGCCGGTGCGGTCGTGCTGGATGCGGGTTTCCTGTATTACGCCGTGCGGCTGCTGAATCCGCCGGACGAGCTGTTCCCGATGAAGGTGTTCCAGTACTCGATCGTGTATCTGATGGCGCTGTTTGCATTCCTGCTGGCCGACCACTGGCTGGTCGGGCCGATCGTGCAGCAGGGGCTGGGGCTGCAGCATTCGAGTTGAAACCCGATCGGTTTAAGCCGAACCGGCGTGGCCCAATTCCGAACAGATTTCATCCATTCATTCAGCCCTGTGGGTTGACACTTCCGCAGCGCAGCACGACAATGCGCGCGCCTGCCGGCGCATCGCGTCGACTGGCTCCCAGTCCTGACAAACCAAGGCATATGGACGTTTACCCTAGTCGCAACGTCGACATCCGCAAGCATCGGATGCCGGCGACGCATAACCACAAGTTGAACGCCTGCGGCGACCGCGAGCGGTCGGCTGGTGCTTTCCTCGACTAGGGAAAGTCCGGCCCACCCCTGACGACGCCATAGGCGTCGTTACGAGGAGATGGGCCCATGAAGCTCCTTCGCGATTCCCTCCTGTTGCGCGCACTGCACCGGCTGCTGGCTGGCCGTCGCGACGTCGTGCGCCGCCCCTACGCCGTCACCGTGCCCGCCCCGCTCGAACGCTCCTCACTGGAGCAGATGGCGGGCAGCAACGTGATCGAACTGCATCGCCGGAACCCCGGCCATGCGTCCGCACCGGCCCGGGACGATGCGCTGCCATCGTCCGTACATCGTGCTGTGGTATCCAGTCGCTGATGGTCGCCATGACGTCATGCAAGGGATGGCCCCCGCCAGCGGGGGCACCGTTCCGGCCGCCAGCGCGGCCGCGCGCACCGGCGATGACGCGTTTCGCGGATTGATTCCGCAGACTCGCACCGACGACAGGCATCAGCGAATTCACGGAAGCGGGTCATGAACAAGCAATCCAATCAGGCTGCCGCAGTCAAGGCGGCGGGCAAGGGTGCGGCAGCGTTGCACGCGGCGGTTGCGCGGGAGGCGTTCCGTGCGAACGACGAGCTGCTGGCGGCGCTGGATACCACCCCGGCGGGTCTCGACGAAGAACAGATCGAGGCGCGGCTGCACCGCGACGGCCCCAACGAGGTATCGCACGAAAAGCCGCCGCACTGGTCGCGGCAACTGCTGCGCGCGTTCAAGAACCCGTTCATCATCGTGCTGCTGGTGCTGGCGGTGGTGCAGATATTCGCCACGCCGGACGACCTGTCCGGCCCGATCATCATCGCGGTGATGGTGACGATCAGCGTGCTGTTGAATTTCAGCCAGGAATTCCGCTCGTCGCGCGCGGCCGAGAATCTCAAGGCGATGGTGCGCAATACGGCCACGGTGACGCGCAAGGCCTCCGACGGCCACAGCGAGCAGATCGAGGTACCGGTGGCCGAGCTGGTGGCCGGCGACATCGTGCACCTGGGCGCGGGCGACATGGTGCCCGGCGACCTGCGCCTGCTCAGCGCGAAGGACTTGTTCATCAGCCAGGCGATTCTTACCGGCGAATCGCTGCCGGTGGAGAAGTCCGCACCGGCGCGGGTAAGCGCCGACGGCGGCGGTGCGCAGCAATACGACAGCGCACTGGATCTGCCCACTGTCTGCTACATGGGTACCAACGTGATCAGCGGCACCGCCACGGCGGTGGTGGTGGCAACGGGTGCGCACAGCTATCTCGGCTCGCTGGCGCACAGCATGTCCGGCCAGCGCGTGCAGACCAGTTTCGACCGCGGCGTGAAGAGTGTCAGCTGGCTGTTGATCCGCTTCATGGCGGTGATGGTGCCGGTGGTGTTCCTGATCAACGGGCTGGACAAGCACAACTGGACCGAGGCATTTCTGTTCGCGCTGTCCGTCGCGGTCGGCCTGACCCCGGAGATGCTGCCGCTGATCGTCACCGCGAACCTTTCCAAGGGTGCGCTGGCGATGTCCCGGCGCAAGGTGGTGGTGAAGCGGCTCAACGCGATCCAGAACTTCGGCGCGATGGATGTGCTGTGCACCGACAAGACCGGCACGCTGACGCTGGACAAGATCGTGCTGGAGCGCCATCTCGATCTTGACGGCGAGGAATCCGACGAGGCGCTGGAATTCGGCTATCTCAACAGCCGCTTCCAGACCGGTCTGAAAAACCTGATGGACAAGGCGGTGCTGGAGCACCGCGACCTGGAAGCGGCGGCGACGCGCTATCGAGTGGTCGACGAGATCCCGTTCGACTTCCAGCGCCGGCGCATGTCGGTGGTGGTGGCGAAGGACGATGGCGAACACCTGCTGATCTGCAAAGGTGCGGTCGAGGAGATGCTGTCGATCTGCACGTTCGCAAAAATCGGCGACGTCACCGAGCCGATGACCGACGAGCGCCGCCGCGACATCAAGGCGATGACGCACAAGCTCAACGAGGACGGCCTGCGCGTCCTGGTGGTCGCGGTGCAGCGCGAGCCCGGCCACGACCGGCCATACAGCGTGGCTGACGAAAGCGGGCTGATCGCGGTCGGCTGCCTGGCGTTCCTCGACCCGCCGAAGGACTCGGCGGCCACCGCGATCCGCGCGCTGCACCAGCACGGCGTCGAGGTGAAGGTGATCACCGGTGACAACGAAGCGGTGACCCGCAAGATCTGCCGCGAGGTCGGGCTGGACGTCACCCACTCGGTGCAGGGCAAGGAGATCGAGTCGCTCGACGACGCGGCGCTGGATACGCTGGTGGCGCGAGTCACGGTGTTCGCGAAGATGTCGCCGCTGCAGAAGGCGCGGGTGGTTCGTTCGCTGCAACGGCAGGGCCACACGGTGGGTTTTCTAGGCGACGGCATCAACGATGCGCCGGCGCTGCACGACGCCGATGTCGGCATCTCGGTGGATACCGCGACCGACATCGCGAAGGAATCGGCCGACATCATCCTGCTCGAGAAAAACCTGATGGTGCTGGAGGAAGGCGTGCTGGAAGGGCGCATCACCTTCGGCAACATCATCAAGTACATCAAGATGACCGCCAGCTCGAACTTCGGCAACGTGCTCAGCATGCTGATCGCCAGCGCGTTCCTGCCGTTCCTGCCGTTGCTGCCGCTGCAGATCCTGGTGCTGAACCTGCTGTACGACATCTCGCAGCTGTCGATTCCGTTCGACCGCATGGACGAGGATTACCTGCGCAAGCCGCGCAAGTGGGATGCCAGCGACATCGGCCGCTTCATGGTGTGGGTGGGACCGGCCAGCTCGGTGTTCGACATGACCACTTTCCTGCTGCTGTGGTACGTGTTCGGCGCGAACTCGCCGGCGCACCAGTCGCTGTTCCAGTCCGGCTGGTTCATCGAGAGCCTGCTGACCCAGACGCTGGTGGTGCACATGATCCGCACGCGCAAGATCCCGTTCCTGCAGAGCATCGCCGCGGCGCCGGTGCTCGCGTTGACCACCGCGATCATCGTGATCGGCATGCTGCTGCCGTACACTCCGGTGGGCGCGAAGATCGGCATGATGGAAATGCCGCCGGTGTATTTCGTGTGGCTGGCTTTGACCGTGGTGGCGTATTGCGCGCTGACCCAGCTGGTGAAGGTGATCTATACGCGCCGCTACGGGCGCTGGCTGTAATCCGCGCCATTGCGCTCGCGCGCGACGTCCACGGTCAGCGCGGCCAATTGGCGCAAACGGGTGCTGCCGGTATCGGCGAGCAACTCCTTCAATCGGGCGCCGGCATCGAGCTGGTCCAGCGTGTGGCGTTCGGCCAGCGAGGCGGCGAGGGCGCGGCCCATCGAATCGAAGATCAGCGCGTAGGCGAAGGCGTGCAGCACGCCGCCGCCGAGGGTGCCCAGGCCCGGGAACGCCTTCAACGCATTGCCGGCCACGGCCAGGACGATCGAGGTGCCGGTGCGCAAGGTGAGCCTGGCTTGCTGCACGAAGTCGTCGACCTGCACGTCGCTGACTTTCACGCCGTACAGCTCGGCGAGTGCCCGGGTGAGGCCGGTGGCGAGTACGCCCTGGATCACCAGATCGCTGCCCGGCGCCACCGCGGCGAGCGCGCCGACGATCGCCCTGCGCGCATATTTGCGCACGATGCGCTCGGCGTCTTGGGCGCGCGTCCGCGCTTCCAGTGTGCCGGTGCGCTGGTGCAGTCCGGCCAGCACGGCGTTTTCGCGCAGGTTTTCCAGGCCTTCGGCACCGGGCGCGGTGAGCCGGGCCAGCGCCTGCAGCAGCGGTTCGATCGCGGGCTTGCGCTGGCGCTCGACCGATTCGGTGCTGCCGTCGGCGAGCAGGCGTTGATAACGCTCGCTGCCGCCGGCGCTGATCGCCAGCACCGCGCTGGCGATGCCGTGCGACTGCTGGCGCAGGCGGGCCAGCAGCTGTTCGCGTTCTGCCGAGGTCCACTGGTCGGCCTTGTTCAGGACCAGCAGCAACGGTTTGCCGAAATCGGCCAGCCAGCGCAGTTCGTCGCTCTGGCCGCGGTTGAGGTCGCCGGCGCATAGATAGATGACGGCGTGCGCGCGCAGCGCTTCCTCGCGCGCCATGGTTTCGTGGATTTCGCCACCGGCTTCCCGGCTGCCGGGTACATCGGCCAGCACCAGGGCGCGGCCGTCGGCAAGCCGGCCGTCGTAGTGGCCGACTTCCCGGGTGGTGCCGCCGCGCGCGTCGCTGGCGACCTGGACGTGCGGCGCCAGTGCACGGATCAGGCTCGATTTGCCGGTGGAGATTTCGCCGAACAACGCGACGTAGATGCGCGCGCCGGCACGGCGTCGATCGAGTTCGTCCAGTTCCGCCGTCAGCGTGCCGGTATCGGCGCCGCGTTCGCGCAGCTGGCCGATGCGCTGCTCCAGGCTGCCACGGTCGGGCACCGGCATCGGCCGCCGCTTGCGTCGGGGACGCAGCAGCCACCACAGCACGCTCAATCCGGCCGCGGCAAAGATCGCCAGGGTGCCGCCCAACGTCCATTGCAGCCACGCCGGCAATGCGAGAAAGCGTTGCGCCAAGGCCAGCGCACGTTCGGCGGCCGCCAACAGCAGCCACAGCAACGCGGCCATGGCCAGCGCGGAGAGCAGCAATCGCAGGCGTCGGGACATGCGCGCATTCTAGCGAGCTTCTTCGGGCCGACTTCGGCGATGTGTCCGGCCGGCTCCGCTCGCACCGGTGTCATGGATTTGGCACTATCGTGAACTGGAGTGACGCGGCTTCGACCGGAGCTGCGCGGGTTTGGCGGCAGCGGTTCGTGGGGAAGCTGGATGGGGAGCGGTTTCAGGTGGTCGGCGTGGCTGCTGGGCATGGCCCTGGTCGCGCTCGTGCTCGCGCCGGACACCCGGGCTGCGCCGGCGGGATCCGGCGCGCAGGTGTCCGGCCCGCTGCCGACGCCGCAGTTCCGCCGCTACGGGACGACGGACGGTTTGCCCAGCGGGGCGATCTACGCAGTCGCGCAGGATCACAACGGCATGATGTGGTTTGGCTCGGCCGGTGGCCTGGTGCGCTTCGACGGGGTCGGCTTCAAGGTGTTCCGGCATGCGGCCGGCGACCCGAACTCCTTGCCCGCCAACCCGTCATATTCGCTTCTGATCGATCGCGACAACCGGGTCTGGACCGGCGGCATTTCGACCGGGCTGACGGCTTATGACCAGAACAGCGGACGCTTCCGGCACTGGACCCATGACGACGCGCAGCCGGCCAGCCTAGCCAGCGACGAGGTCTGGAGCCTGGCGCAGACGCCCGACGGCAGCTTGTGGGTCGCCACGGAAAGCGGCCTCGATCGCATGCGAGCGGATGGCAGCGGTTTCGACCACGTGCCGCGTGACGTCGGTGACCGGCAACACTCTGCCTCGTTCGGCCAGACGCGGGCGCTGTTCGCGGGGACCGATGGCCGCCTGTGGATCGGTGCGGAAAGTGGCCTGTACCTGCGCGAGTCCGACGGCACGATGCACGAGGTGCCGGTGGATCCTTCGTTTCGGGGCGACCTAAGCAAGACCTGGCGCATCGACGGCGGGCACGGCGAGATCAGGGTATCGCTGACCGGCGGTCTGCTGATCATCGGCGCCGATGGCGTGGCGCGGCCGCTGGCGAGCCGGCAGCTGACATCGCAACGGATCATGAGCAGTACCCGCGACGCATCGGGGCAGCTGTGGATCGGTACGGCCGACGGCGTCTTGCTGGACCATGGTGATGTGGGTCACGCCGACGGACAGCTGCAGCGAATCGCCGCTCAACCGCTGCTGCCCGGCGGCCTGCCGGGCAACAAGACATGGCAGACCGCGCTCGACGGCGAAGGTGGGCTATGGATCACCTTCGAGCAGTCCAGCATCGCCTACCTGCCGCCAGGGTGGAGCGGGTTCTCCCGTTTCACCCACATTCCGGACGATCCCGGCAGCCTGACCGGTATTGCGGCGTCGACGATCGCCATGGGTCGCGACGGCAAGTTGTGGCTGGGCGGCAACGATGGCTGGATCGACAAGCTGGATGCGGCCACCGGCCGGGTTCAGCACATCTTGCCAGGCATACAGGGGCAGGTCGTGTCGCTGGCGGAGGATCCGCGTGGCCGCCTGTGGATCGACAACCCGCCCCAGGTCAACGTGCTCGATCAAGGCCGGCTCGAGCATGGCCCGTTCGATCGGGGCAAGCTCACTCCGATCGATCTCGGCCATGCGCGGGTGACGCGGCCGGTGCTGCTCTGCGCCGGTGACGACGGACGGATGTACGTCGCCTCGTGGAATGAAGGCGTGTTCGTCGTCGACCCCGACAGCCTGGCCGTGGCACCGGTGACGATGGAACAAGGCGGCGACGGCATCCTGCGTCCCGATCAACTTTCCTTCCACGCGGGCAGCCTCTGGTATGCGAGTGAAGACGGCCTGCTGCGCCGGGACGACAAGGACGGGAAACTGCTTTTCGTGCCGGGCGTACCGCGCCAGGAGATCGCCGCTTTCACCTTCGATGCGACGGGCTTCTGGCTGGCTACCAACGGGTCGGTGCTCGAACACTACCGCTATGCCGACGGGCGCGCGGCGCGCGATGACAGCATCGACCTCGGCCGCGAGGAACTCGATTCCGACCTGCGCGACCTGCTGGTCGATCGGCAGGGCGGGTTATGGGTGTTTGCCAATCCGGGTCTGTGGCGATTCGATCGGCACACGCGCCGCTTCCGGTCGTTTGGCCCTGCGCAAGGCTTGTCGAATGCGAATTTCGACGGAGCCGCGACCGCCCTGGCGCCCGGCGGAATGATGTTCGCCACCAGCAGCGGCGGTGTCGTGGCGTTCCAGCCCGAACGGCTGCTGCGGACGAAAAACGCCGGCCCGTTGCCGATATTGTCGCTGGCGTACCTCGACGTGCAGCGCGCCGGCGAAGTGCGCGCGATCGCGCTCGACAGCAAGGTGGTGCAACTGGGCTGGCGCGACCGTGACCTGCGCGTGGGCGTGCGGCTCGCTTCGTTCATCAATCCCGCGGCCAACCGCTACCGCTTTCGACTCAACGGGTTCGACAGCGGCTGGGTCGATGCGGGCAACCGCGGCGAACGGGATTTTGCTGGGCTCGCTGCGGGCGACTACGCGCTGGAAGTGCAGGCCGCCGGTGCGGATGACCGATGGGTCCGGTTGGCCGTGCCGATCGGCATCCACGTGCAGGCGCCGCCGTGGGTGCGCTGGTGGGCATGGGTCATCTACGTGCTGCTGCTTGCCGCCATGGTGAGTCTGATCCTGCGCTACTGGCGCCGGCGCCTGGCGCAGCGGCATCGCCTGCAATTGGTCGAACAGCAACGCCAGATGGCGGAAGCGGCGAGCGCGGCGAAGACGCAGTTCCTGGCCACGCTGAGCCACGAGATCCGTACGCCGATGACGGGCGTGATGGGCATGGCGGAGCTGCTGCTGAGCACGCCGCTCAGTCCGCAGCAGCACGACTACACCCAGGCGATGCAGCGCTCCGGCGGCATGCTGCTGAAGCTGCTCAACGATGCGCTGGACCTGGCCCGCATCGAGGCGGGCAAACTGGAGCTGGAGCCGGCCGTGTTCGATCCGCGCCAGCTGCTGGACGACGTGGCGCAGCTGGAGCAGGGCCTGGCCCACGCCAAGGGCATCCGCTTCGTGCTGGACGTGGCGGACGACCTGCCCCGACAGCTGCTGGGCGACGCGCTGCGGATCAAGCAGGTGTTGTTGAACCTGGCCAACAACGCCTTGAAGTTCACCGAGCACGGCCACGTCACCTTGCGCGCGCAGCGCGCGCCCGACGGCTTGCTGTTCAGCGTGAGCGATACCGGACCGGGCATTCCCGAGGCCAGCCAGGCGCGCCTGTTCCAGCGCTTCGAGCAGGCGGACGGTCCGCAGCGTCGTGCCGGCAGCGGGCTGGGTCTGGCGATCTGCCGCGAGCTGGTCGACATGATGGGTGGCAGCATCGAGCTGGAATCGCGGCTGGCGCACGGCAGCACGTTTCGGGTGCGGCTGCCGCTGGCCGAACCGGCGGCGGCCGTGCCGCCACCCTCGACGGACGCCGCCACGGATCGGCGCTACCGGCTGCTGCTGGTGGAGGACGACACCATCGTGGCGGCGGTGATCCGCGGCCTGCTCGAGCGCGAAGGCCACACGGTGGTGCACGTCACCAACGGGCTGGCGGCGCTGGCCGAGCTGGCGCAGGCGCGCTTCGAGGCGGTGCTGCTGGACCTGGACCTGCCCGGCGTCGATGGCTTCCAGATCGCGCGGCTGATCCGTCAGCGCGAGCCGGCCGGGACGCACCTGCCGATCATCGCGGTCACCGCGCGTTCGGGCAGCGAGGACGAGACACGCGCCCGCGCCGCGGGGATGGACGATTTCCTGCGCAAGCCGCTCAGCGGTGAGCAGCTGAGCGGCGTGCTGGCGCGAAATGCGAGCAACGGGGTAACACCGGAGGACCAGTACGCCTGAAAGCATGCGTCCATGCCACGCTCGCGCCGGGACTGGGGTTTTGGCATCATCGGCCATGTCGGGACAGCCACCGGCACCGCGCTGCGCGATCGGATCACCGATCAGGGGACGCTGCGGCGGGGCAGGATGGACAGCTCGGGGAGCGCACAGCGGATGTTTTCAGCAGTATGGCTGAGTATGGCCCTGGGCCTGACCGCTCCGGCATCGGCTGCATCCGTGTCGCCGACGCCGGCCGTCTCGACATCGTCCGCCAGCTTGTTGCCGACGCCTCAATTCCGGCGTTACGGCACGGCCGATGGCCTGCCCAGCAGCACCGTCTACGCGATCGCGCAGGATCGCGACGGAGCGATGTGGTTCGGCACCAAGGGCGGCATCGCCCGTTACGACGGCGTCGACTTCAAGGTGTTTCGCAACGTCGCGGGCGATCCCGGTTCGCTGCACGAAAACGGCATCGCCTCGCTGGTGTTCGATCGCGATGGCCGGCTCTGGGCGGCCGGGCTGGAGGCCGGGCTGAACCGCTACGACGCAGCCACGGGCAAGTTCACGCATTGGGCGCACGATGCGAAGGATCCGTCCAGCCTCAGCAGCGACAAGGTCTGGACGATTGCGCAGGGTGCCGACGGCTGCCTGTGGGTCGGCACGGTCAAGGGACTGGATCGCATGCGGCCGGACGGCAGCGGCTTCGACCATATAGCCAATGAACTGCTGGGCAGCGATCCGGCCGCGTTCGGCCTGGTCGCCGCGTTGTATGTCGATGCCCGGCAGCAACTGTGGATCGGCAGCGGCCAGGGTGTGTTCCGCCGCGATCCCGCCGGTCACATGCATCGCGTGTCGCAACTGGGCACGTCCGTGCCGATCGACTCCTGGTACATCAACGGCAATGGCGACGAGGTGCGCATCGCCACCACCAGCGGCTTGTTGCTGGTGGGCAAGGACGACGTGGCGCGTCCGCTCGCCGCGGCCGGGCTTCCACAAGGCAACATATTCAGCAGTGTCCGCGATGTCGCCGGCCGGCTGTGGGTGGGCACGCAGCATGGCTTGTATCTGCAGGATCGGCCGGACGCCCCGTTGCTGGCGGTGACCAACCAGCCGGTGCTGAACGGCAACCTGCCCGGTACCTGGATATGGTCGATGCTGACCGATCACGAAGGAGGACTGTGGGTGACTCTGCTGGACGGCGGCGTGGCCTACCTGGCGCCGGCCTGGGACGACACCAGCCGCTTCACGCACATCCCCGATGACCCGGCCAGCCTGCGCGATTCGATCGTCACGGCGATGGCGCGCGGCCGCGACGGACGGGTCTGGGTCGGCGAGCGCGATGGCCGCATCGACAAGCTCGACCCGCGAACCGGCAAGGTCGAGCATGTGCTGTCCGATCTGCACGGCGACGTGCTGGGGATGACCCAGGACGCGCACCAGCGATTGTGGATCGTCGTGCGAGGCGCGCTCTATCGCTATACCCCCGGCAAGCCGCCGGAGCGGGCCGATCCGCACAATCAGCAGTTGAAGCATCCGCTGGAAGTGGAGCTGGGGCCGGACGGCCAGATGTACGCGCGCAGCTTCGGCGAGGGCTTGTTCCGGGTCGATCAGGACACGCTGGCGGTCACCCGGGCGTCGATGGAGCAACCCAATCAGCGGGTGTTGTGGGGTAGCCAGCTGACCTTGCACGACGGCCTCTTCTGGTACGCCAACGATGGCGGCATGTTGCGCATGAACGCGCAGCACGACCGCTTCGAGGCGGTTCCCGGCGTGCTCAACGACCGCGCCGTGAATGCTTTCGATTTCACGCCCGACGGGCTGTGGATGGTGCGTCCCGACGGACTGGAGCATTACCGCTATCGCGGCGACGGCCTGGTGCTCGATCGCACGGTCGATGCCGCATCCGGCTGGCCGTCGATCAACGTGGTCGATGTGCGGGTGGATGCGTTGCAACGGGTGTGGCTGCTCGGCCGCGACGGGCTGTGGCGCTTCGATCCGGAGCATGGCCGGTTCCAGTCGTTCGGCTTGCAGAACGGCCTGGCCAACGGCGAGTTTTCACGCGGTTATGCGTTGATGCCCGACGGCAACCTGTATGCGCCCACGCTAGGTGGCGTGGTGGGTTTCAATCCGGACGGGATACGCGATCACTCCATCACGTCGCCGCTGGTGATCACCCAGGTCAGTGTGCGCCGCCACGGCCGGCTGCAGGCGCTGCCATTCGGACAGGAGGCTGTCCAGCTGGGCTGGAAGGATCGCGGCTTCGATGTCGCGGCGCGGCTGTTTTCGTATCTCGATCCGGCCGCCAATCGCTACCGCTTCAAGCTGCGCGGCTTCGATACGGCATGGGTGGCCACTGGCAATCACGGCGAGCGCGAATTCGCCGGACTGGGTGCGGGCAGCTATACGCTGGAAGTGCAGGCTGCCGGCGCCAACAGCCGCTGGGTGAGCCTGCCGCGGCCGCTGGAGATCGAGGTGCAGGCGCCGCCGTGGGCGCGCTGGTGGGCATGGCTGGGCTATGCATTGCTGCTGATCGCGGCGGTGTGGCTCGGCCTCGCGATCTGGCGCCGCCGGCTGGCGCGACGCCACCATGTGGAGATGGTCGAACAGCAACGCCGGATGGCGGAAGCGGCGAGCGCGGCGAAGACGCAGTTCCTGGCCACGCTGAGCCACGAGATCCGTACGCCGATGACGGGCGTGATGGGCATGGCGGAGCTGCTGCTGAGCACGCCGCTCAGTCCGCAGCAGCACGACTACACCCAGGCGATGCAGCGCTCCGGCGGCATGCTGCTGAAGCTGCTCAACGATGCGCTGGACCTGGCCCGCATCGAGGCGGGCAAACTGGAACTGGAGCCGGCCGTGTTCGATCCGCGCCAGCTGCTGGACGACGTGGCGCAGCTGGAGCAGGGCCTGGCCCATGCCAAGGGCATCCGCTTCGTGCTGGACGTGGCGGACGACCTGCCCCGACAGCTGCTGGGCGACGCGCTGCGGATCAAGCAGGTGTTGTTGAACCTGGCCAACAACGCCTTGAAGTTCACCGAGCACGGCCACGTCACCTTGCGCGCGCAGCGCGCGCCCGACGGCTTGCTGTTCAGCGTGAGCGATACCGGACCGGGCATTCCCGAGGCCAGCCAGGCGCGCCTGTTCCAGCGCTTCGAGCAGGCGGACGGTCCGCAGCGTCGTGCCGGCAGCGGGCTGGGTCTGGCGATCTGCCGCGAGCTGGTCGACATGATGGGTGGCAGCATCGAGCTGGAATCGCGGCTGGCGCACGGCAGCACGTTTCGGGTGCGGCTGCCGCTGGCCGAACCGGCGGCGGCCGTGCCGCCACCCTCGACGGACGCCGCCACGGATCGGCGCTACCGGCTGCTGCTGGTGGAGGACGACACCATCGTGGCGGCGGTGATCCGCGGCCTGCTCGAGCGCGAAGGCCACCAGGTGGTGCACGTCACCAACGGGCTGGCGGCGCTGGCCGAGCTGGCGCAGGCGCGCTTCGAGGCGGTGCTGCTGGACCTGGACCTGCCCGGCGTCGATGGCTTCCAGATCGCGCGGCTGATCCGTCAGCGCGAGCCGGCCGGGACGCACCTGCCGATCATCGCGGTCACCGCGCGTTCGGGCAGCGAGGACGAGACACGCGCCCGCGCCGCGGGGATGGACGATTTCCTGCGCAAGCCGCTCAGCGGTGAGCAGCTGAGCGGTGCGCTGGCGCGATTGCAGTCGGCTGCCGCGTCGCCGGTGACCGATCCGGTCTGAGCTACATGTCGTTCTTGTGCAGCTCGAAACCGAGCCGCTGGTACTCGCGCCAGCGCAGGCGCGAGCCGTCGCGTTCGGCCGGGTCGGCCGCAACCACTTCCAGTACGCGTTGATAGCGACCGCCGGGGCAGGTCTCGCGCAGGTTGATCAGCAGTGGACGGTCGGCGGTGTCGATGCCCGGCGGCACGATCAGCACGGCGGTCGCCGCATCGTCGTCGTCGCCGGCCAGCTGGTGCGGAATCATCACGTCATCGTCGAACGCCCACAGCAGCTCGTCGATCGCCTCGGCCTGGGCGTAGTCGCGGGTCAGGATCAGGGTCGGCTGCTGTGCCGCGAATGCCTTTTTCGTCAGCTCGCAGACCAGCAGCAGCGGCTGCTCGCGGAAGCGCGGCTTGTCGATCAGGTAGAAGTCGGCTCGGGGCATAGGCAAGGAGCGAGTGGAGAGGAGTGAGAAACGAGTGTAGCGGCTCGATGCTTACTCGTTTCTCACTCCTCTCGACTCACTGCTGATTGATGAGCCACTGCGCCAGCAACGCGACCGGACGGCCGGTGGCCAGGCCCTTGCGGCCTTCGTCCCACGCCGTGCCCGCGATGTCCAGATGGGCCCAGCGCTGGCCCTCGGTGAAGCGCGACAGGAAGCAGGCGGCGGTGATCGCTCCGGCGCTCTTGCCGCCGATGTTGGCGACGTCGGCGAAACCGGATTCGAGTTGCGCCTGGTAGTCGTCCCACAGCGGCAGGCGCCAGGCGCGGTCGAGGGTTTCCTCGCCCGCGGCGAGCAGCTCGGCGGCGAGATCGTCGTGCTTGCTCATCAGGGCGGAGGCATGTTTGCCCAGCGCGATCACGCAGGCGCCGGTGAGCGTGGCGGCGTCGATCAGCGCCTGCGGCTGGAACGTCTGCGCGGTCCAGGTCAGCGCGTCGCACAGGATCAGCCGGCCTTCGGCATCGGTGTTGAGCACTTCGATGGTGAGGCCCGAAAGGCTGGTCAGCACGTCGCTGGGACGGTAGCTGTCGCCGTCGGGCATGTTCTCCACGCTCGGCACCACGCAGACCAGGTTGAGCTTGAGGCCCATCTTCACGGCGGCGACGAATGCGCCGAGCACGCCGGCCGCACCGCCCATGTCGAACTTCATCTCCTCCATGCCGGCGCCGGGTTTCAGGCTGATGCCGCCGGAATCGAAGGTGACGCCCTTGCCGACGAACGCGTACGGCTTGTCGCCGGCGTTGCCGCCCTTGTACTCGAGCGCGATCAGCCGCGGCTTGTTGATCGAACCGCGCGCCACGGCAAGCAGCGAGCCGAAGCCGAGCTTCTCCATCGCGACTTCATCGAGCACGCTGCAGCTGACCTTGTCCTGCGCGTCGGCGAAGGCCTGCGCCTGCGCCGCGATATAGGCCGGGTTGCAGATGTTCGGCGGCAGGTTGGCCAGCTCGCGGGCGAAGCGCACGCCCTCGGCGATGGCCATCGCCTGATCGAGGCCAGCCTGTGCGTCGGCACCGGCGGCGAACGTGAGCGCGGCCAGTTCCGGCTGCTTGCCCTTCTCGCGCGGCTTGAACGTGGCGGTGTAGCGATAAGCCGCATGGTCGCTGGCCAGCGCGGCGATCCGCACGCGCCAGGCGCCGTCGCGGCCTGGAACGTCCACTTCGGTCAGATAGGACACCGCATTGGCCACCGGCAAGCGGCCCAGTGCGCGTGCCGCCTCGATGTTCACCTTCTGGAAACGCGCCGCATCGAACGATTTCTGGGTGCCCAGGCCCACCACCAGGATGCGTTTGGCGGCGATGCCGGCGGGCGCGAACAGCAGCGTGCTGCTGCCGGCCTTGCCGCTGATGTCGCCGCTTTCCACCTGGTGCTTGATCAGTCCGCCGGCCGCGCTGTCCAACTGTGCCGCGGCGCTGGTCAGCACGCCGTGTTCGTACACGCCCACCAGCACGCAGGCGGTGTCGACGGTTTCAGGGGCGGCGGTGCCGAGGCTGAACTGAAGTGTCATCGGGGTAATTCCTGTATGGGCCCGGCAGCGGCCGGACAGGCTAGACTTGCGGTTTGCCGGCCCGACCGGGTGCGGTGGGTAAGCGGACAAGTTTATCGCATGCTGAGCATTCTCGACCGCTATTTCCTGCGCGAACTGGCGCAGACCGTGGCCGCCACCGTGGTGGTCTTGCTGGTGATCGTCGCCGGCAGCGCGTTTGCCAAGGTGCTGCAGCAGGTCGCCAACGGCAGTTTTCCGGCCAGCGTGATGTTCCAGGTGCTTGGTCTGCAGACGCTGGACGGGCTGACCAACATGATGCCGCTGGCCAGCTTCATCGGCGTGCTGATGGGGCTGGGCCGGATGTACCGCGAGAGCGAGATGCACGTGCTGGCCTCCTCCGGCATGGGGCCGCGCGGCCTGTTGCGGCCGGCGCTGATTCTCGGCGTGGTGCTGGTGGCGATTACCGCGCTGGTATCGCTGTGGCTGGGACCGTGGGCCGTGCGCACCAGCGACGCGATGGTGGCCGCGGCGAATCGTTCGGTGATCGCCGCCGGTCTGGATGCGGGTCGTTTCACCAACCTGCCGGGCAAGGGCGGCATCATTTTCGTCGACAGCCTGAGCCGCGATGGCAGCAAGCTGGGCCGCACGTTCGTCGCCACCCAGAGCGATGACAAGAAAGGGCCGCCACATCTGAAGGTCGTCTACGCGGCCAACGGCGAGCTGTACCAGGAGAGCGATGGCAACGGCCGTTTCATCGCGTTCAAGAACGGCTGGCAATACGAGATTCCGCTGGGCACCGACAACTGGCGACAGATGCAGTACGAGCGCAACGACACCTCGCTCTCCAGCGTGCAGGCGGGTGACGACGAAGACCCGGCTCATTCGAAGGACAGCTGGACACTGGCCCGGTCGAACGATCCGACTGATCGGGCCGAGTTTGCCTGGCGCGCCAATGCGCCGCCGCTGACCCTGGTATTGCTGCTGCTGGCATTGCCGCTGTCGCGGCAGAGTCCGCGCGAGCCGAAGTACGGTCGCCTGCTGCTGGCGGTCGTCAGCTTCTATCTTTATTACCTGCTGCTGATGCTCGGCCGTGCGCAGATCGGCAAGGGCCACTGGCACAGCGAGGCGCCGTTGTGGGCGCTGCATGCACTGGTGCTGGCGCTGGCCGGCTGGATGTTGTGGAAGCAGTATTCCCCGCGCAAGCTGCGCCAGCCGCGAGCGGGCGCGTGGATATGAGCGTGTTCAACGTCAAGCGGGTCGACCGGCTGGTGGCGATGAGCGTGCTCGGCTCGCTGCTGATGGTGTGGCTGGTGTTGACCGGCTTCGATGCGGTGACCCAGTTCCTGCGCCAGCTCGTCCATGTCGGCAAAAACGGCTACACGCTGAGCAACGCGATCGTCTATGTGCTGGTGACCTTTCCGCGCCGCGCCTACGAGATGTTCGGCAACGCCGCGTTGATCGGCGGCCTGCTCGGCCTGGGCGGCCTGGCCGGCACCGGCGAACTGACCGCGCTGCGCGCGGCGGGAATGTCGCGGCTGCGCATCGCCGGTTCGGCAGTCGGCGTGGTGGCGGCGCTGATCGTCGGGGTGGTGGTCCTCGGCGAGACGGCCGCACCCTGGGGCGATCAGCAGGCGCAGACGATGCAGCTGCGGATGAAGTCCGCCGACCTCGGCATGGGCACCAACAGCGGCTTGTGGGCACGCGACGGCAACAGCTTCATCAACGCCCGCGGCACGTCGCTGAAACGGCACGACGGCCTGAGCACGGTGCAGTTGAGCGACGTACGCGTATTCACCTTCACCGACGAGGGCCAGCTCAGCCGCTTCGAATGGGCGAAGACCGCCGAACACGACGGGCGGGAATGGATCCTGCGGGACGTGCGCAGCACCACGCTCGATGCGCAGGGCACGCATACCACTCTGCTGGCCAGCCAGCCCTGGCAGTCCAGCCTCAATCCGCAGGTGCTGGCGCAGTCGGTGATCCAGCCGCAATATCTTTCCATGCGCGACTTGCGCCGCAACATGCATTATCTGGAAAGCAACGGCGAGAGCCCGGGCAGTTATGCGGTGGCGTTCTGGGGCCGTGCGCTGTATCCGCTCAACGTGCTGGTGCTGGTGCTGTGCGCGATGCCGTTCGCATTCGGCACGCTGCGCTCCGGTGGCCTGGGCAAGCGCATGTTCATCGGCATGTTGCTGGCTATCGGCTGGTATTTCCTGCAGCAGGCGATGGTGAATTTCGGAACGGTCTACGGCATGCCGCCGCTGCTGGCCAATCTGCTACCGGCTTCGATACTGGCGCTGGCGGCGTGGCTGTATTTCCGCCGAAGCGCCTGAGCGCGACAGCCGGTGCGACATCGGCAGGCCGTAATATCGAAGCATCGGATTCAGACAGAGACTAAAGGATCGGCAATGCACGTGATTGATCTGCGCAGCGACACGGTGACCCGGCCCACCACGGCGATGCGTGCGGCGATGCTTGAGGCAGACGTTGGCGACGATGTCTACGGCGAGGATCCCACGGTCAACGCGTTGCAGCAGCGGCTGGCCGACGAGCTCGGTTTCGATGCCGGACTGTTCGTGCCCAGCGGCACGCAGTCCAACCTGCTGGCGTTGCTGGCGCATTGCGAACGCGGCGACGAATACCTGGTCGGCATGGACGCGCACACCTACAAGTTCGAGGGTGGCGGCGCGGCGGTACTCGGCTCGATCCAGCCGCAGCCTATCGTGCAGGCGGCCGACGGCACGCTGCCGCTGCAAAGCATCGAGGCGGCTATCAAGCCGCTCGATCCGCACTTCGCGCGCACCCGCCTGCTGGCGCTGGAAAACACCTGGCACGGCCGCACGTTGCCGCTGGACTACCTTACCGCCGCGCACGACGTGGCGCATGCGCACGGCCTCGGCCTGCACCTGGACGGCGCGCGCCTGTACAACGCCGCGGTGGCCTGCGGCGTACCGGCGCGCGAGATCGCACGGCATTTCGACACGGTGTCGATATGCTTGTCGAAGGGGCTCGGGGCGCCCGTGGGTTCGGTGCTGGTCGGTTCGCATGGGCTGATCGACAAGGCACGCCGCTGGCGCAAGGTCGCCGGCGGCGGCTGGCGCCAGGCCGGCATCCTCGCGGCGGCCGGTCGGTATGCGCTGGACCATCACGTGGCGCGGCTGGCGGACGACCACCACCGCGCGGAATATCTGGCCGGGCGCCTGCGCGAAATCGCCGGCATCGACCTGCTCGGCCAGTACACCAACATGGTCTTCATCGATGTGCCGGCCGAACGTCTGCGCGACCTGGACGTCCATCTGCGCGAAGCCGGCATCCGCATCAGCATCGGCTACCTGCCCA
Source organism: Rhodanobacter terrae (assembly GCF_042657005.1). Classification (NCBI taxonomy): domain Bacteria; kingdom Pseudomonadati; phylum Pseudomonadota; class Gammaproteobacteria; order Lysobacterales; family Rhodanobacteraceae; genus Rhodanobacter; species Rhodanobacter terrae. The sequence continues at coordinate 115,333 of NZ_JBHSNG010000004.1, read as the reverse complement.
CGCTGCGGCTGGTGACGCATCTGGATATCGGCGACGACGACATCGAGCGCACGGTCCAGGCATTCGCCGCCTTCTTCGGCCGCGGCTGAGCGAAGCCTGCTCAGTCGGCTTCGCGACTGTCCTGCGCGACGGGATGATCGCCTTGCGCGGCATAGCGCCGCGCCACTACCGCGCACACCATCAGCTGCAACTGATGGAAGATCATCAGCGGCAATACCAGTGCGCCCAGGCCGCCGAGCTGGCCGGCGAACAGGATCCTGGCCATCGGGATGCCGCTGGCCATGCTCTTCTTCGAGCCGCAGAACACGATGGCGATTTCGTCTTTGCGGCGGAAACCGAGCCGGCGCGCGATCCAGCGTATCGTCGTCATCACCAGCCCCAGCAGCAGAGCGCACACCGCCAGCGTGCACAACAACGCTGAAACCGGCGTGTTGCGCCACAGCCCTTCGACCACCGCCGCGCTGAACGCGGTATAGACCACCAGCAGGATGGTGCCCTGGTCGGTGAATCCCAGCAGCGGCTTGTGCCGGTCGACAAAGTCGCCGATCCAGCGCCGCGCCAGATGGCCCAGCACGAACGGCAACATCAGCTGCAGCACGATATCCAGCACGCCTCGCCACGATATGCCGATCGCGCCGTGGCTGGCCAGCAGCACGCCCACCAGCAAGGGCGTCAGCACGATGCCGATCAGGTTCGACATCGAGGCGCTGACCACCGCCGCCGACACGTTGCCGCCGGCGATCGAGGTGAACGCGATCGACGATTGCACCGTCGATGGCAGCGCGCAGACGAACAGCACGCCGAGATAGAGCTCAGGCGTCAGCAACGCATGCCCGAGCGGCCGCAGCGCCAACCCGAACAGCGGAAACAGCACGAAGGTGCCGGCCAGCACGGTCAGGTGCAGCCGCCAGTGCGCGATGCCCTGCACGATCGCCGTGCGCGGCAGCTTGGCGCCGTGCAGGAAGAACAGCAGCGCGATCGCGGCGTCGGTGATCCCGTCGAATACCCGCGCCGCCTCGCCGCGACACGGCAACAGCGAGGCCAGTATCACGGTGGCGAGCAGGGTGAGGGTGAAATTGTCCGGGCGAAAGCGCTGCAAAGGCATGCGGGTGACTCAGTCCAGCCCGCAGCGCGCGCGGCGCCGATGCCGCCACCACAGCACCAGCAGGGTCAGCGAAAGGATGCCGACGAGCGCCCACAGGCTGCTCTGGCCGCGCTGTATCCACATCACCAGCCACTCGTGGTTGTCCGCGCCGAAGTAACCGAGATATACCCAGAACGGAACGCTGATCAGTGCAGCCAGCGTGTCGATCAGCAAGAAGCGCAGGAACGACACGCGATGGGTGGTGCCGGCGGTGAGGTAGATCGTGGTACGCATGCCGGGCAGGAAGCGCGCGAAGAACAGCATGCGGTTGCCGTAGCGCGCGAATTTTTCCTGGACCATGGCATAGCGTGAAGGGGTCAGCACGCGCGCGACGAAGCGCCACTGCAGGATGCGCGCACCGTAATGATGGCCGAGCAGGAAGATGCCGGCGTCGCCCAGCAACACGCCGAACATCGCCAGTGCGAACATCGCGTGCACGTTCGCGTAGCCGAGCCCAGCGATCACGCCGCCGGCGACCAGGGTGATGTCCTCCGGCAACGGCAGGCCGGCGCCGCAGATCATCAACGCGATGAACACCGCGATGTAGCCGTTCTCGGCGAAGATCGTGATCAGATGCTGCAGCAGATCCATCTATGTCCATGCCTCGTGTGCGGAGTTCCCTGCGCTGGCCGCGGCGCGTGCCGGTCGGCGGTTCGCCGTGGTGCTGCAAATCATGATTTGGCGCTCATCTGCTCACGAAGCGGCAGCAGCGTGCGCAGCTCCGCCTTCTCGTCGTCGCTGAGCTGATCGCGCCGTGCACTGAGGGAATTGCGGCGCTGGATCAGCGATTGGTGCTCCATGCGCTCGAGCGCCGAAACGAACTCGAGACGCTGGATTTCCGGTTCGCCCACCGACAACGCCGCCATCAGTTTCTGCAGCGACGGGTATTCCGGCCGCTCGGCGAAGTGTTCCACCAGCATGGCGGAATTGATGCCGGGACGCGATCGGGCGATGTCGAGCAGTTCGGCAAGCAGTTCCACGCCGGGTTTGTCCAGGCGCAGGAAGCGATAGGGTTTCTCCACCAGGTCGGCCAGCCCGGGTTGTGCCAGCAGCAGCGAGATCGCGCTGCGCACCAGGCTGCGCTGCACCGCCACCGGGCGTTGCACGGCACGATGCGCGGCGGGGTCGGCCTGCAGCATGGCGCGGGCGCCACTGCGTTTTTCGAGTTCCTGCGCCATCAGGTCGCGGAACGCGCCGTCGGGCAGTTTCGCGATCAGCGGACGCGCCCGCTCGGCCAGCCGCGCGCGGCCGTCGAGGCTGCTCATCTCCACGTCGTGCGACAGCTCGCTGAAGAAATAATCCGACAGCGGCATCGCCTGCTTGATGCGCTGTTCGAAGCCGGCCCTGCCTTCCTTGCGCACCAGCGAATCGGGGTCCTCGCCATCGGGCAGGAACAGGAAATACGCCTGGCGGCCATCGCGCAGTCGTGGCAGCGCGGACTCCAGCGCCTTCCACGCGGCAGCACGGCCGGCACGGTCGCCGTCGAAACAGAACACCACGTCTGGCGCGGCACGGAACAGCACCTCGGTGTGCTCCGGCGTGGTCGCCGTGCCCAGCGTGGCCACCGCGATCGGCAGTCCGGCCTGGTGCAGCGCGATCACATCCATGTAGCCCTCGACCACCACGATACGCGGCAGATTCGCGTTGGCCTGCTTGACCTGCCACAACGCGAACAGCTCGCGGCCCTTGTGGAATAGCGGCGTCTCGGGCGAATTCAGGTATTTCGGGCCATCACTTTTGCGCGTGTCCTGCGCGCGAGGATCAAGAACCGGCGATCCCTCGCCGGACTTTTCGAGAATTCTTCCTCCGAATGCGATCACTCTCCCGCGGCGGTCGAGAATGGGAAACATCAGCCGCTCGCGAAAGCGGTCGTACTTGCTGCCGCGCTCGCTGCTGGCGACCATGCCGGCTTCGTTCAGCAGCTGCATGCGCCGCTCGCTGTTGCCCAGCGACTTGATCACGCCGTCGTAGCCGGCCGGGGCCCAGCCGAGGCGGAAGCGCTTGATCGTTTCTGCGTCCAGCCCACGCTTTTTGCAATAAGCCTGCGCGTCGGCGTTGCGCGGCAGCTCGTCTTCGTACCAGCTCGCGGCTGCGTCCAGCAGCGCATAGAGATCGGTCTTGTCCTCGCGCGGTGCGGCCTCGCGACCGCCTTCGCGCGGTACCTTCAGGCCGACCGTCTGCGCCAGTTCCTCGACCGCATCGGGAAATTCCAGGCGCTCGTAGTCCATCAGGAACTTCAACGCGCTGCCGTGCGCGCCGCAACCGAAGCAATGGAAGAACTGCTTGGCCGGGCTGACATAGAACGATGGCGAGCGTTCGTTGTGGAACGGGCAGCACGCCGTCCACTCGCGTCCGGCTTTCTTCAGCGGCACCCGCCGCTCGATCACGTCGACGATGTCGACGCGAGCAAGCAGTTCATCGATGAAGCTGTCGGGAATCAGACCGCGCATAACGACCTAGTCTACATTCCCGGCAGCTGCCGGACGTCGCGCTGGCTACAGGAGATGGATCACCCCGATCACTGCCAGCACCGCCAGCAGGAACAAGATCACGAAGCACGCGAACAGCACCTTGGCGATGGTTGCGGTCACGCCGGAAACCGAACCGAAACCAAGCCAGCCGGTAATCAGCGAGACGATGGCGAAAATGATGGCCCACTTGAGCATGCGTATCTCCTGCGGCGATGAGCGGCCGCACGGTGGAAGAGCATCCGGCGAGCCATGTGCCGCTTTTTGTAGCGAACCGGGCGTGAACGCGATGCATCGCGGGCTTGCCGTCAACGGCGGCGGTCGGCAAGCTGCGCGGTCGGGCTGACAGGAAGAGCGGGCATGGCGATCACCGCGGTGATGATGCACAAGCAGCGCGCGCTGGTGCGTGCGTTCGAACAGGCCGCCGCGACCACGGCGGCGGCGACGCGTACCGTGGAGCAGCTGGGACTGAAGCCGGGCATGGCCTGGCACCAGCTGGTGGGCCGCGCAGTACTGCGTTGCCCGGGCGAGAGGCGCTATTTCCTGGATCTGGCGAACTGGCAGCGGCTGCGCCGCCAGCGCCGGCGCATGGCGCTGGCGACGATCGCCGGGCTGCTGATGCTGGTGCTGATCCTGCTGGCGACGCGGGCGCGCTGAAGCCTCAGCCGGCCAGCCTGGCCTTGATCTTGCCGGATACCACGGCCATGTCGGCGCGGCCGGCGGCTTTTCCCTTCACCGCGGCCACCACCTTGCCCATGTCGCGGGCCGAGCTGGCGCCGGTCTCGCCGATGGCGGCGGTGATCAACGCGTCGATCTCGGCTTCGTTCAGCTTGACCGGCAGGTACGTCTCGATCACCACCATCTCGGCGCGCTCGATCGCCGACAGATCCTCGCGCTGGGCGGCATCGAACTGGCTGACCGAATCGCGCCGCTGCTTGAGCATCTTCTCCAGCGTGGCCAGCACCTGCATGTCGTCCAGCTCGATCCGTTCGTCCACCTCGCGCTGCTTGATCGCCGCCAGCATCAGCCGGATCACGCCCAGGCGGTGTTTGTCACCTCCGCGCATGGCGGTTTTCATGTCTTCGGTGAGCTGCTGCTTGAGCGTCATGGCGGGGACCTCTGAAATGGGATGGTGCGGGCGAGGAAAAACCATTCTACGGAAACGACAAAGCCGGCGTTGTCCTGCGGACAACACCGGCCAGTTCGAATCCGAGTGCTTGCGGCGGCTGCGAGAACCCGCGCCGACCGTGTTTCCTTTCATGCGCGGCGCCGGGGGCGCCGCATGATCCATCGGCAGGCGATGGACCGGGAAACTCAGTACAAGCGGACCTTGCGCGAGACGTCACGCGACAGACGGCGCAGATGACGCTTCACCGCGGCAGCGCGCTTGCGCTTGCGCTCCTGGGTCGGCTTCTCATAGAACTCACGCTTGCGCGTTTCAGCCAGGACGCCGGCCTTCTCGCAGGTACGCTTGAAACGACGCAGTGCAATCTCGAACGGCTCGTTCTCGCGAACTTTTACGTTGGGCATGGAAACTCCGAGTGGTAATCTGCCCGCTTGTACGGGACTGTCAAATAGGGCGAGCCGCGAATTATACCGTGGATATCACAGAATTTTCAAAGCCGGCGAACAAGCCCGCCCCAGGCCCGGTGCTGGGCATCGAAACCTCTTGCGACGAAACCGGGGTGGCGCTGCTGCGCTGGGAGCCGGAGGCGCCCGGCCGAGGGCTGCTGGCGCACACCTTGTATAGCCAGATCAAGCTGCATGCCGACTACGGTGGCGTGGTGCCGGAACTGGCCAGCCGCGACCATGTACGCAAGCTGCTGCCGCTGATCCGCGAGGCGCTGGCCGAGGCCGGCCTGACCGCGCAGGACCTGGGCGGCGTGGCCTATACCGCCGGTCCCGGCCTGGTCGGGGCCTTGCTGGTGGGCGCTTCGGCCGGGCGCGCGCTAGCCTGGGGGCTGGGCGTGCCGGCGATCGGCGTGCACCACATGGAGGGTCACCTGCTGGCTCCGCTGCTGGAGGACAACCCGCCCGAGCCGCCGTTCGTGGCGTTGCTGGTGTCCGGCGGCCACTCCCTGCTGGTCGAGGTGAAGGCGATCGGCCAGTACACGATTCTGGGCGATACCCTCGATGACGCCGCCGGCGAGGCGTTCGACAAGACTGCCAAGATGATGGGGCTGCCGTACCCCGGTGGCCCGGCGCTGGCGAAACTGGCCGAACAGGGCCGCCAGGGCGCCTTCCGCTTCTCGCGCCCGATGACCGACCGGCCGGGCCTGGATTTCAGCTTCTCCGGCCTGAAAACCCAGGTGCTGCTGGCCTGGCAGCAGTCCGACCAGAGCGAGCAGACCCGCGCCGACATCGCCCGCGCGTTCGAGGAAGCCATCGTGGACACGCTGATCATCAAGTGCCGCCGCGCCCTGCAGGCCAGCGGCGCGCAGCGGCTGGTGATCGCCGGCGGCGTCGGTGCGAACCGGAGACTGCGCAATGAGCTGGCTGCGGCCGGCGTGAAAGATGGTTTCCAGACCTATTTCCCCCGACTGGATTTCTGCACCGACAACGGCGCGATGATCGCGCTGGCCGGGGCGATCCGGCTGGCCAGCGGCCAGCATCAGGACATGTCCGTGCAGGTTTATCCGCGCTGGGATCTGCAGACCTTGCCCGCGGCCTAGAGCGCCTGCTGTTGTAGGAGCCCGCTGGCGGGCGATGCTGTTGTTCTGATTTTTCCTACCGACATTAAAGCAACAGCATCGCCCGCCAGCGGGCTCCTACAGAAAACGGCGGCGGCTCACCATTGCGTGCGGCCGGGCAGCAGGCCCTTCAACTCCGCTTCGGTGAGATTGCGCCATTGCCCGACCTTCAGGTGGGCCAGCTTCACGTTGACGATGCGTACGCGGCGCAGCTGGGTCACCCGGTAGCCGAACGCTGCGGCCATCAGGCGGATCTGCCGGTTCAGGCCCTGGGTCAGCACGATAGCGAAGCCGAACTTGGCGATCCGGCGCACCCGGCAGGGCTGGGTCATCTGGCCGCGGATGCACACGCCCTTGGCCATGCCGGCCAGGAATTCATCGGTGACGGCCTTGTTCACCGCAACCAGGTATTCCTTCTCGTGTCCGTTTTCGGCGCGCAGGATCTCGTTGACGATATCGCCGTTGCTGGTCAGCAGGATCAATCCTTCGGAGTCTTTATCCAGCCTCCCGATCGGAAAGATCCGCTGCGGATGATCGACGAAGTCGACGATGTTGCCGTCGACGCCGTGGTCGGTGGTGCAGGTGATGCCGACCGGCTTGTTCAGTGCGATGTACACCGCCTTTTTCGCCGCCGGCGTGGCCGCGAGCATGCGCGCACGCACGATCTCGCCATCGACGCGCACCTCGTCGCCCTCCAGCGCCTTGGCGCCCGTGCCGACGACCTCGCCATTGAGGGTGACGCGCCCGGCAAGCAACAGCTCATCCGCCTCGCGGCGCGAGCACAGGCCGGCTTCGCTGATGTATTTGTTGACGCGCATTTCGAACCTCGATGTAGGAGCGCACCTTGTGCGCGATGCTCCTCGTCACGTTACGCAAGAGCATCGCGCACAGGGTGCGCTCCTACGGATGCCTCAAGACCGCAGCCCGATGCCGCGCTTCAGCAACTGCAGCGCCACGATCGACAGTCCGGCCACGAACGCGAGCATCACCGCGAACGCCACGCCCACGTGCACGTCGCTGATGCCGAGCACGCCGAAGCGGAACGCGTTGACCATGTACAGGATGGGGTTGGCCCGCGAGATCGCCTGCCACGGTTCGCCCAGCATGTTCACCGAATAGAACACTCCGCCCAGATAGGTCAGCGGGGTCAGCACGAAGGTCGGCACCAGCGCGATGTCGTCGAACTTCTTCGCGTAGATCGCGTTGACGAAGCCGGCCAGCGAGAAGATCGTGGCGCCCAGCAGCACCGAGGCGAGCGTGATCAGCGGATGCACTACATGCAGGTCGGTGAAGAACAGGGCGATCAGCAAGACCAGGATGCCGACCACGAGCCCGCGCACCACGGCACCGGAAACGTAGCCGAGCAGGATCACCCAGTTCGGCATCGGCGACACCAGCATTTCCTCCACCGCGCGGCTGAACTTGGCGCCGAAGAACGAGCTGGAGATGTTGCCGTAGCTGTTGGTGATGATGCTCATCATCACCAATCCCGGCACGATGTACTGCATGTAGCTGAAGCCGCCCTGGATGGTGCCGATGCGGCTGCCGATCAGCTTGCCGAAGATCACGAAGTACAGCGTCATGGTGATCGCCGGCGGAATCAGCGTCTGCGTCCAGATCCGCATGATGCGGACGATTTCGCGGCGTACGACGGTATTGAGGGCGACCAGGTTGGCGGCAGTGTTGCTCATGCGTGGGTCTCCGCGGTGTCCCACCCTCTCCCTCGGCTTTGCCGGGGGAGAGGGTGGGGGTGAGGGGGGGCTCTGGATGTTCGAGGAGCAAGAGCGCCCCCTCGGCCCGGCCCTCTCCCCCAACGCCTTTGGGGGAGAGGGGATCAGGATCGCGGCGCTCATGCCGCCTTCTCCCGTCCGTTCTCGACCAGCCGCACGAACAGCTCCTCCAGCCGGTTGGTCTTGTTGCGCATCGAGGTCACCAGGATGCCGTGCGCGGACAGGGTCGCGAACAGCGAGTTGAGGTCGTGCGAGCGGGCCATCTCGGCCTCCAGCGTGTGTTCGTCGCGACGGCGCAAGCTGACGCCGGGCAGGTTTGGCAGTTCGTCGGGCACCGCCGTCACGTCCAGTACGAACGTCTCCACGTCCAGCGTCGCCAGCAACCGCTTCATCGTGGTGTTCTCGATGATCGAGCCGTGGTCGATGATTGCGATATTGCGGCACAGCGATTCGGCTTCCTCCAGGTAATGCGTGGTGAGGATCACCGTGGTGCCGGCGGCGTTGATGCCGCTGACGAACTGCCACATCGAACGGCGAATTTCGATGTCGACACCCGCGGTGGGCTCGTCGAGGATCAGCAGCTTCGGTTCGTTCATCATGGCGCGGGCGATCATCAGTCGGCGCTTCATGCCGCCGGACAATGTGCGCGCCTGCATCTGCGCCTTGTCCCACAGGCGCAGCTCCTTGAGATATTTTTCCGCACGCTCGGCGGCGATCTTGCGCGGGATGCCGTAGAAGCCCGCTTCATTCACGCAGATGTCGAATGGTTTCTCGAACTGATTGAAGTTGATCTCCTGCGGCACCAGACCGATCAGCCGCATCGCCGCGCTGCGGTCGTGGTTGACCGATACGCCGAATACCTTCGCATCGCCGCCGCTGGAGTTCACCAGCGAGGACAGGATGCCGATCAGGGTGGATTTGCCGGCGCCGTTGGGGCCGAGCAGGGCGAAGAAATCGCCGGGCCGCACCGTAAGGCTGATACCTTTCAGCGCCTCGACGCCATTGCTGTAGGTTTTGCGCAGGTTGTCGACGACGAGCGCGGGGATCATATCTGGCGCGGCGGCCATATCGGGATTATCGGGATACTGCGGGGACATGGGCTGCACCGAGGGGGTTAGCCTTTATTATAGCGGGCCAAGTCTTGCCGTCTGGCCTGCCAGGCGGCACACACCGTTTCCGGAAACCTTCATGGCCGACCACTTCCAGCTCCGTCTCGTCGACGGCTTCATGCTCGCCCCTACGGTGCGCCACCTCATATTCGAGCGCGTCGACGGCCAGCCGCTGGCGTTCCAGCCCGGACAGTTCCTGCAGGTGCACTTCCACTACGACGACGGCACGGCGACCAAGCGCAGCTACTCGGTAGCGACGATCGGCGACGGCAGCTCTCCGAACGGGTTGTTGGAAGTCGGGCGCATCGAGATCGCGGTGAGCTATGTCGAGGGCGGCGCAGCCACCCAATTGCTTGGCGGTCTGGAGACGGGTGGCGTCATCGACGCCAGCGGCCCGTACGGTCGCTTCTGTCTGCAGGCCGCCGATACCCATCCGCGCTATCTGCTGCTGGCCACCGGCACCGGCGTCACCCCGTACCGCGCCATGCTGCCGCAGATCGAGAAGCTGCTCGCGGCCGGAGATCGCGAAGTGGTGCTGCTGTACGGTGCCCGCACCGAGGCGGAGCTCCTCTACGGCGAGGAGTTCGAGGCCTTTGCGCAAACCCATCCCGGCTTCATCTTCCATGGCTGCCTCAGCCGCGAAGCCCGCGCCAACCCGCGCGCCAGCGACCGCAGCGGCCATGTACAGCATGTGCTGGCCGAACTCGGTCCGCATGCCGACCGCGACATCGCCTACCTGTGCGGCAACCCGAACATGGTCGATGCGGCATTCGCCGCGCTGAAGGAATTCGGCCTGCCGGTGCCGCAGATCCGCCGCGAGAAATACATCAGTTCGCGTTGATCAAGTTTTATCGGGAAGCGTCGATACCATCCACAGCCACCTGTTTCCGCCTGTCACGGAACGGGTGGCTGCCTGTACCGCGATTCATCACGACCGGTTCACGCCGTGCGCGCGTACATGGGCGCCCCGGCAGTTGCGGCCGGGCGCCCGGATATCACTGCATAGTGTGACATCCGTCTCATTATCGAGAGTCGGTGACTCCAGTCCCGTCAAGATCGCACCGAACCGGCCGAGAGCCACTCATGAGGGCCGCGCAATCCGCGGAATGCGCCTCGAGAGGTGAACGGTATGACAGGTCCGTTTTTCAGCTTCAGCCTGGCGGGATGCGCTCTCGCACTGAGCCTTGTTGCCTCGAATGCGAAGGCGGCCGGTGGCCGGATCGCATTTTCCGGCGCGGTCGTCACACCCACTTGCAGCGTCGTCCCCGCCAGCGGCAGCCAGGCGGGTGGCATATCGGGTTCGCCGTTCGGCGTCGATTGCCCAGGATCGGCTTCGGCAGGCGCAGCGAAGCCGGCTTACGTGGCCACCGTGACCAAGTTGACCGCGGCTGAGCCGGATCGGGTTCTGGAGTATTTCAGCGACTATGTCGCGGCAGGCCACGCTGCGGCGGAACGCCCCATGCTGGTAACCCAGGTCTACGAATGAGCGGCTCCGCTGGTTTCCGGGACCTTCGGCCGCGCAGGTATTACTGGTAGCTCAGGGTAAAGGTCGCCGTGGCAGCGACGCTGCCAGCGGTGACGGTATTGGATATGGCGTGGTACCGGGCAGTGTAGGGAAGCGACAATGCGCCGGAGGGCGCCGCGCCGGTGCTCACGGAGTTCCCGAAAACGACCGTGTTGCCGTTTCCGTCGCGCAGCTCCACGCCCAGCCCGGTGGCGCTGCCGGTGCTCTTGAGCACGTTGTTGTATCCGGCCGGTACACTACTGGATGCCGCGAACGTGTCGGTGTGTACGATATGCCCGCGTGACATTACTGGTAGGACATGGTGAAGGTCGCCGTACTGCACACCGGGCCTGCGCCGACCGGCGAGCTGGTGGCATAGTATTGAGCGTAGTAAGTGAGCGGGAGCGTGCCATTAGGCGAGCTTCCCAGTGACTGGGCAACGTCGAATTGCACAGGTTGTTGATTGCTCTGAAGCAGTTGAACGCCAATATTGGTTGCCGATGCGCCTGAGGTGCAAGAAGCGGGCGAGAGGATCACGCCCGGTGGAGTGCCAGGGGTGGCAGTACTCATGGTCATGTAGAGTGCCCAGCCTGCTGGGCACGTGTACTGAATATTGAACGCTGTTTGACCAGCCACCGAGCCGGTGCTTTGCAATGCGCCTGTACTAATCGTTGGCAATATGACGCTGATGTTCTTCGAACTGGTCGCGACGTTGCAGGTACTCATCGACACTGTCACGGGGTTCAGCGTCAGTGTGCCGAATTGAGAGGAAGCGCCGCTGTAGTAAGTGGTATTACCCCAGTTCGCGGGTGGAGGGGGGACCGTATCAGTCTCAAAAAAGCCCAAGATATTAATACTGGTGAGTTGACCCGGAGACACCGGGCCCGTCTTGACCAGTTGAGCGATGAACGTGGCCGAAATTGGATTGGGACTGCAATTAAGCCTATTTCTATCGTAATTACAATAAATTGTTCCTATTGACCACCCGGTAGTTCCATTAGGGCCGTCGTTACCACTGCTGGCTTGATTCAGCGTCGCGGTGAGTAGGACATCAATTCCCGGTACATTGGTTTTGAACATGATGCCAGCTCCTCCCGGGGGAGTGGTGACCATGTCGATAGCGGCCAATTGGCCGGTCTGCACGTTGAAGTTGTCGTAGTAATTAGGTGTTTGAGCATATGCATTTAAACAATCGATGCTCACCGTGATGGGAGGTGATGGCCGACCAATCTTTCCATTTGGGGTACCTGGCGCAATGCTAATGGGAGATGGTATGGCGATGGCTGAGCTCATTGGCGATGCGCTGCATGTCGGAGATTGGGCCGCCGTTGCAGGGCGCATCATGACCATCGAAAGACCGATGGCCAGCAGCACCGCAGATATTCGTCTTGTGAGATGCAAGGAAAATGGGCCGTATCTCATGTGTCGCTCCTCGAAACGGGTGCAGCGACCACAGGTTTTTTGCAGGTGGTGCTTATTTGTTCGTACTGCTTCACGGCCTGTTTGCGCTTGCTTTCCGGCTTAAGTCGATAATCGAAAGAACAAGACTGTTCTGTTCCATTGTCGTCCTGCCAGCGTGCGAGAAGCCGGCCAGCTTGATTGATGCCCCGAGCGAGGATTTGTCCGGCCTGACCGACCACACCCATCGAAACACCTTTCTCGTTGAACACTTCCGCGCCGAACGGCAGCGCATCGCCATTCGCAAGGTGGGTACGCACGATCACCGTGCGACCATTCTCGGTTTTGAACTTCAGCATCACTACCGCGCCGGCATGCGGCGCCACCTGAGCACTGGTCGCATCGAGTTGCACGTCCAGCGGCAAGCCCTTGGGATCGATGGTGACCGTATTGAGGCTATACGGCGTCAAATAGGGCACCAGTGCATAGCCAAAGCGGTCGATGCGGGCGCCGGCGGCATTCCCCAGGTGTGCGCCAACGGCGCCCGGCACGTAGACGATGCCGACGGTGTCGCCCATCGGCTGGCCGAACGTGATGCCACCGGGATGCGCAACCACGGCACCGCTCATGCCCAGCGAGGCCTGCGAGTAACCGCTGCCGCTGCCGACGCTGGCGTTAAGGACGGCGTACGGGCTGCGATAGCCGCCATTGATGCTGCCGGAGTTGCCAGTAGCGTCATCGCTGTGGGAAGCGGTCGCGCCGTAGTTGAACTGGTCGTCGGCGCCGGCGGAACCGTTGAGCATGGCTTGCTCCTGGGTGCCGCCGCTGTGGCTGCGGGTCAGGTCAAGATTGAGCGAGGGAGCGTGCGCGCCGTTGCCTAGTGGCACGCTGAAGCTGGCGAAGTACTCGTTGTCATAGCGCCCCAGCGAATCGCGCGTGCGCGTGGCGGAAATGCTGTAGCTCACGCGATGGAAAGAGTTGTTGTAGCCCAGCTGGAATTGCGTATCCGTGTTTGTACGGTTCCAGTAGTCGCTGGCGGAGGCATTCGCATAGAACGAACCGCCGTGCTCGCCCAGTCGCTGATTCAGCGTGATGGTGAAGCGATTGCGCTGTCGCTGCAGCCCGGTCGCACGGAGGATCGGATTGTAGATACTACCGGACAGCGCGGCTTGCTGAGCCGGCGTCAGGATGGTTTGCGCGGGGATACCATCGATCGACGTGGTCGTCGGCGGCACGTAGTCGGTGAACGCGTTGAGTCCGCGACGTGCATAGTCGCGGGCCAGAGCAGCATCGGCCAGGCTGAGATAGCCGCGGGTCGAGTAACGATAAGCGGCGACCGTCAACGAGGTATCGGTTTCCGGCAGGATCTTGCTATAGCTCAAGCGCATACTCTGGCCGGACTGCGTGGCAAAACCGGGAATCTGCGCACGTGCATGGGTGATGTCGGCCGCAAACGCGCCATAACGCGTGTTGATCGCGCTGCCGAGCAACACGGCGGCATAGCCCCGGGAGGCCTCGATGCCGGCGTAGCCGGTGAGCAGGTTGTTGAAGCCATGCTGGATGGTGGCCTGCGCCACATCAGGTTTGTGCGCCATCGATGCATTGCGCAGCTGACCTGCGGCGATGCCGAAACGGGTGGTGCCTGGGCGCAACAATTGCGCCACCGAAGCGTAGGGGACCGCGAAGGTGCGCACGCGACCGTCCGCCTCGGTCACCGTGACATCGAGATTGCCGCCGTATCCGGTCGGATAGAGATCATTGATGGTGAACGGACCGGGGGCCACCGTGGCCTGGTAGATCTGCACGCCGTTCTGGCGGACCGTCACCATGGCGTTGGTGTAGGCCGTACCGCGCACGACGGGTGCGTAGCCGCGCAGGGAATCGGGCAGCATGCGATCGTCGGTGGCCAACTGCACGCCGCGCAAACCGAAACTGTCAAATACCTGACCATCGGTGTAGCTGTCACCAACCGTAAGTTGCGCACGCAAAGACGGTAGATCGCGCTGCACGTAGCTGTCGATATTCTGCCAGCGATGCCGTGCGGGTGAGCCTGCCGTGGCCGACTGCCAGTTGACGGTGGAATCCTGACGCAAATGCCAGGGGCCGATATTGAAACCCGCATTCAGCCCCAGATACGAAGTGGTCTGGCTCGAGCCCTGATTGTTGCTGTGGTAGCTGTTGAAGTTGTAGTTCAACAACGCTGCCGGCACGCCTGCGTCCCAGTACTCGGGGCTGACGTATCCGCGCGGCATCTGGCCGAGAAAAGCCTGCGGCACGCTGGTGTCCAACCGCAGCTGCGACATGTCGAACAACATGGTCGCGCCCGGAATCAGGCTGCCGATGCTCACGCAGGACGTTGGATCCAGCAGGCGTGCCGTGGTTTCGTTGGACAGCTTGACGGGGCGCAATCCCAGTCGGTCGAGCAATTTGCGATTCATGCACGGAGTGGCGCTGGTGTCTGCCGCGGTGGCGGCGAAGCGCACATCACTCCGACCGACCCAAATATTGTTGAGATAGATGTCCGTGTTGTAACTGCCTGGCAATACCGGATTGCCGTGTTCGAAGCGGGAGAGATCCGTGGTGTTCTGGCCTGCGCCGGACAACAGGCTGCGATCGAAATCGGCGTAGCCACCACTGGCGCTGGCACCTGCAGGGCCAGCGGACGCATCTGCGCCATTGGCAGCAGATGCATTCGATCCTCCAGCCCAGCCGGCCAGCGCAGCGGCAATGACGGCGCAAAGCAAGATGCGAGCGCCCGCCACAGGCCAGCGTATGCATGGCTGGTGCGTGGCGGGTCGGGATTTCACGGCAACACGGTCCCCTTGAGGGCAACGTCAGAGCCGTAGTCATTGATGCAGTTGTACTGGACCGTGCTGCCGGCACTCGGAGCCTGCTTCAGGTCCGATATGGCCAAACGCAAATCGGAAAGAGGCGCCACCATGCCGGTGTCAACCTTGTGCGACGTACCGCCGACACTCACGGTGATCTGGCTGAGGGTGACGTAGTAAGGCGTGGGGTTGTGCACTACCAGGGCGCCCAACCCGGCGGCGCTCGCGGCCTTGAAGCTCAGTGCGCTTGCGGCCTTGATAGGATCACCCGCCAGTCCGGCCGGGCGATAGAACAGCTTCAGTCGCGAACGGATCGCCACCTGCAGGTAATTCTTGCCCTGGAACTGGGGGCCGCTGGGCTTGGGGGGAACTTCCAGCACGTTGAGCCAGAACAACGACTCGCGGTCGGTCGGCAAGGGCTGTTCGCTATGGGTAAACAGGATGCGCAGGCTCTGATCGCGGTTCGGTTCCATGCGGAACAACGGGGGCGTGATCAGAAAAGGCGTACTCACCTTGTCCGGCGTGGAGTGCGCGTCGCCGCTGTCGATCCAGGCTTCGACCAGCGCTGGTGTGGTGTTCTGGTTGGTCATGCGCACTGTGACTTCACCGTCCTTGGCCGGGAAGATCACGCGTGTGCCGGCGATCACCACGCTGGCATTCGCCGCACCGGTAGCCAGGCACAACGCCAGCAGACCCGCGCGAACCGCGCAGACAAGACTATTCATGGAGGGGACTCTTGCAGATCGATGAATGGCGGCGCGTGCCGGAACCACGCCGCGGCGGGAATTTTCCCGTCGCAGCGTGTTTGTTCCGCGATTTACAGATAGCTCGTCGTGTAGGTCACGCTTGTGTTCACCAAACCCGAAGTGGACACGCCGGTGGCGTAGTACTGAGCCGCATAGTTCAGGGTAACGCCACCACCTGAAAGAGTCCCTACTGGCGAGTTGGCACCGGTATTCAGATTGATTGGCGAGTTGGTAGTGCCATTGAGCAACTGCACCTCAACATTGTTGGTGGCAGCGGTGTTTTGCAGATTACCGTCCGCCATGAGGTTGCTGCCCGAGAACAACTCCTGCACGCTGGTGAGCTTTGAATCGCAACCGCTCACGACAATGGTAAACGGCGTTTTTCCGGTAACGGCACCTGACGCCGCCAGCGCGCTCGTGAAGGCCACGGGCAACGCAACAGTGCCGTTAGCGCTGCCGCTGCTGTTAACGTTGAACGAACAGGTGTTGGCAACGACCTTGCCGGTGAAGGTGATAGTACCGTCCGCGCGGGCGGTCTGCGGAGCGAATGCTGCGATGCCGAAACCGGCGATCAGCGCAGCGGAAAGAAGGGTCTTGTTCATTCGTGGTCCTTTCAAGATGTTTGGATTGCTAACTGGTTCGACGCGCTGGTTGACGTGTGGTCCGCACTACTGCTCCACCCCGACTGCAGCTTTGCGCGGGCGGGTCGGCGAGGGAAAAGCAAGCGGTGTGCCAAACTTCGGATGTAAACGATTACCTGCAGCCCCCTGCCGCTGGATTAGGGAGGAGATATCAGGCGCCATGGGCATTTGGCCGGCGTTTGTAGTTCATCCCTGACAAATTATGGCAGCTAAAAGTGCGAACTACGTCACTTATTTCAGGCGGCCGCGTTCATCGGATCGACGCGATTAGGGCTTCACTTGCGCGGAGAGTAGTGCATATGTAAAGCATACTTGACATGATTGAGGTGACTCCGTATCCTGCGAATATGTCAAGGTTGCTTGACACTCGTGGCAGGAGATCTCCTTGGGCAAGCCCCGTTCCATCCATCGGCGCTATCAGCGCGAGTTCTGGCCGGCGATGGCGGCCTATGTCGCGATCATGCTTCTGCTGTGGCCGTTGCTGCCGCAGGTGCATAACGCGCTGCTGAAGCTGGCCATGGCGCTGTTGCCGGTGGCGGCTGTGCTGCTGGTGGTGCGCGCGATGGTGCGGCTGGTGCTGGGCAGCGACGAGCTGGAGCAGCGTATCCACCTGATCGGTCTGGCGGTGGCGGCCACGGCGGTAAGCACATTGAGCCTGGCCGGTGGTTTCCTGGCCGCGGCCGGCATCATCAAGCTGGACGGCACGATTCTGATCTGGGTATGGCCGACCCTGGTGGTGATGTATGCCGGCGGGCGCCGCTGGGCCAGCCGCCGTTACGGCGGCGCTGCGGATGTGCTGTGCGACAACGGCGTGGCCGTGCATTGGCAGCTGCTGTTCGCTGCGCTGGTCATCGCCGCTGTCGCCGGGCTCGGGCGTCATCAGCTGGGCGATCACCAGTTCGGCATGTTGTGCGGCGTGAGCGGGGCACTGGGGTCGGGGGCGCTGCTGCGGGCGATCCAGCATTGGCGCAAACGGTGGCGCGGCGAACACGAGGCATCGTGATGCCGGGTCCACAGTCGATATCCGCGGTGGCCGATGAATAACCACCTGCGCGAACTGCGCGGCGAACAGGGCTGGTCGCAGGCGGAGCTGGCCGAGCGGCTGGAGGTGTCGCGGCAGACCATCAACGCGATCGAGACCGGCAAGTACGATCCCAGCCTGCCGCTGGCGTTCAAGATCGCGCAGTTGTTCGGCCGTCCGATCGAATCGATTTTCTTACCGGGTGAGGAGTGACGGGCATGGCATTGAAGGGACGTACCGCGATCCGCCTCGGTGCGGTGCTCGTGGGCTTGGGAGCGCTGGCCTGGAACCGTTTCCACCGCGGCGAACCGCCCGCGATGCCGCCAGCGCCCGCCGCCGCATCCGCTGCCGCGACGAAAGCCGTGCCGCCGGCAAAGCCGCAGAGCTGGACGCTGGGCTCGCTGACGCTGACGGCGTGCGATCTGGCCCAGCCGAACAGCGGGCTCAGTACGGCGGCCTGGTGCGCCGATTTCCCGGTGCCGGAAAATCGGGCCGATCCGCACAGTCGCACGATCAAGCTCAAGCTGGCCGTGTTGCGCTCCCGCGCACAGGTGGCAAGCAAGGACATGCTGGTGTTTCTGGTGGGCGGCCCGGGTCAGGCGGCTACCGATTCGGCCAGCCAGATAGCGGCGGTGCTGCAGCCGCTGCTGGCGCATCGCGATGTGCTGCTGCTGGACCAGCGCGGCACCGGCGGCTCGAACCAACTGACCTGCAAGGAGTCCGCCGATACCGTCAGCCCCGACGACGACAGCACGTTCGATGCGGCCAAGATGCGCAACGCCGCCGCCGAGTGCCTCAAGCAGCTGAGCGACCGCGCCGATCCGCGCTACTACACCACCACCATCGCGACGCAGGATCTGGAGGACGTGCGCAAGGCGATCGGTTCGCCGCAGTTCGACCTGCTCGGCGTGTCGTACGGGACACGGATGGCGCAGCAGTATCTGATGCGTTATCCGGCGGCGGTGCGCAGCATGGTGCTGGACAGCGTGGTGCCGAACTCGCTGGCGCTGGGCGAGGATTTCGCGCGCAACCTGGACGACGCGCTGAAGGCGCAGTTCGCGCGCTGCACGGCAGAGCCGGCCTGCAAGAAGCAGTTCGGCGATCCGGACCAGACGCTGTACCAGCTGCGCGACGCGCTGCGGGCGAATCCGCACGAGGTCAGCTTCCGCGATCCGCAGAGCTACCGCACCGTCAAGCGGATATTGAACGAGAACTCGCTGGCCAGCGTGATGCGGATGTTTGCGTATACGCCGGCCACCGCCGCGCTGTTGCCGTTGTCGATCGACGCGGCGGCGCACGGCGACGTGGGTCCGCTGCTGGGCCAGGCCAAGATACTGTCCTCCGACCTGGCCGAGCTGATGGGCAGCGGCATGCAGTACTCGGTGATCTGCAGCGAGGATGCCGACCTGCTCACGCCGCGACCGCAGGATGCCGGCACCATCCTCGGCACGCACATGATCGACGCGCTCGGCGCGGTCTGCTCGGTGTGGCCGAAGGGCGCGCGCCCGGCCGATTTCCATCGGCCGCTGAAAACCGACAAGCCCGTCCTGCTGCTGGCCGGCCAGTACGATCCGGTAACGCCGCCGCGCTACGCCGAGGAGGTGGCCAGGGGCTTGCCGAACGCACGCGTGCTGGTCTTGAACGGCCAGGCGCACAGCGTGATGGCGGTGGGCTGCGCCCCGCAGCTGGTCCAGCGCTTCATCGAAAAACCCGATCCGAAAGCGCTGGACGCGAGCTGCCTGGACCGCTTGCGGCCTACCCCGATCTTCATCGACTTCAACGGTTCGACCCCTTAAGGAGCAGCGCCATGATCGAGGTAAGGGACCTGCACAAGGCGTTCGGCACGGTGAAGGCCGTCGACGGCGTCAGCTTTACCGCCCGCGACGGCGAGATCACCGGCCTGCTCGGCCCCAACGGTGCCGGCAAGACCACCACGCTGCGCATGCTGTACACGCTGATGACGCCCGATCGCGGCCAGGTGCTGGTGGACGGCATCGACGCGGCGGTCGATCCGCTCGGCGTGCGCCGCCAGCTCGGCGTGCTGCCGGATGCGCGCGGCCTGTACAAGCGGCTGACCGCGCGCGAGAACGTCGATTATTTCGCGCGGCTGCACGGCTTGCCGGAGGATTTGCTAGAGAGCCGACGCGACGCGCTGATCCAGGCGCTGGAGATGGGCGACATCGCCGATCGCCGCACCGAGGGTTTTTCGCAGGGTCAGCGAGTGAAAACCGCGATCGCCCGCGCGCTAGTGCACGATCCCCGCAACGTGATCCTCGACGAGCCGACCAACGGTCTCGACGTGATGGCCACCCGCGCATTGCGCCAGTTCATGGCGCGGCTGAAAGGCGAGGGCCGCTGCGTGCTGTTTTCCAGCCACATCATGCAGGAGGTGGCCGCGCTGTGTGACCGCATCGTGGTGATCGCGCACGGCCGCGTGGTCGCCGACGAATCGCCGGACGCGCTGCGTGCGCAGACCGGCGAGAACAATCTGGAGGACGCGTTCGTGAAGATCATCGGCAGCGACGAGGGCCTGGCCGCATGAATACCGCCCCCGCGAAACGGCAGCGCAGCCGCGCCTTCCTCACCGTGTTCCTGAAGGAGGTGAAGGAGAACCTGCGCGACCGGCGTACCCTGATCAGCGCGTTCCTCACCGGCCCGTTGCTGGGGCCGGTCATCTTCGTGATGCTGATCAACATCACCCTCAACCGTGAGCTGGACAAGGCCGAGAAGCCGCTGCCGGTGCCGGTGATCGGCGCCGAGTACGCGCCCAATCTGCTCGATGCCTTGCGCGCCGGCGGCGTGGTGCCGGGCGCGGCGGTGGCCGATCCCGCACTGGCCGTGCGCAAGCAGGACGCCGATGTGGTGCTGCGCATCGCGTCCGACTACGGCAAGGCCTGGCGCAAGGGCGAGCCGGTGCAGGTCGAACTGTTCTACGACTCCTCGCAGCGCGATGCCAACACCTCGGTTGAACGGGTGACCCGTCTGGTCGAAAGCTATGCGCGCCAGCAGGGCGCGATGCGGCTGGTCGCGCGCGGCATGTCGCCGAGCACCGCGTGGCCGCTGCAGGTGGCCAGGCGCGACCAGGCCACGCCGCAGTCCCGCGCGGTACTGATGTTCGCGATGCTGCCGTATTTCTTCGTGATCACCATCTTCATGGGCGGCATGTATCTGGCGATCGACCTCACCGCCGGCGAGCGCGAGCGGCAGTCGCTGGAGCCGCTGTTCGCCAACCCGGTGCCGCGCTGGAAGATCCTGTGCGGCAAGCTGGCGGCGATCGGCGTGTTCTCCACGACCAGCCTGCTGATTTCGTTGCTGGCGTTCGCGGTGATCGGCCAGTTCATTCCCGCCGAGAAGATCGGCATGGAGCTGGATCTCGGCGTGCACTTCGCCGCCTACGTGCTGCTGCTGATGCTGCCGCTGGTGCTCCTGCTGTCGGCGCTGCAGTCGATGGTGGCGGCATTCGCGAAGAGCTACCGCGAGGCGCAGACCTACCTCTCGCTGCTGATGCTGGTGCCGATCATTCCCAGCCTGCTGCTGTCGTTCATGCCGATCAAGGCGCAGGCGTGGATGTACGCGATACCGCTGCTGGGCCAGAACCTCGGCATCATGCAGCTGCTGCGCGGCGATGGCGTCAGCGCCGGACAGATCGGCTTGTGCCTGGCCGGCACCCTGGCGGCGGCGCTGGTCGCGATACTGGCGACGATCCAGCTGTACCGCTCGGAGCGTCTGGCGATCTCGGCCTGATGCACGCGGGAAACCCGCGTGCATCAGGCCGCAAGGGATCAACGGCGCGTCGCCGTCTCGGTGGCACAGCCGTTCTTCACCAGGTGGTGCGCCGGATCGTAGATCGCCACGCTGGCAGTGGAGGTGAACCGATTGGCGTCGTTGCTCAGCGTGATGGTGCGCCTGACCTCCTGGGTGCCTGCGTAGCTGCCGTCCGGGTTGAAGCGGAAGAATTTGAACTCCGAGGCGAACCTGCCCAGGGCGAGGAAGTGCCAGGTGCCCAGGCTGGGGTAGCGCGTGGCGGGTGACATGTTGACGCCGAGTTCCAGTTCGCTGCCATCGGCCGCGTACTGGTTCATCGCCGGAAACGTCACCACGGCGTTGCCGCTGACGCAGTCGCGCAAGGTCACGCTGACGTCCCACACGCCAACCAGGCGCAGCGGTGCCGGCAGCCAGGAAGCCGGTGTGCCGTCGATGCCCGCGGCGGAGGCGCTGGAGCCGACGCCCATGAGCGCGGCGAATACGGTCGCAGCCACGAGTGATTTGTTGCAGTGATGCTGTTTCATGATGAGGACCCCCACGCAGTTGTCGGAACGGCGCGCCGGGTGGAACGCACCGTGTCCGCATCTTTTGCGCTGTCGGGCCGAAGAGTCCTTAGAATCGGTCTGAAGATTTCTGAAAGGCGACGCCGTCGTCCCGAGGGACAGGCCGTGACCCGCTATGCGTTCGATGACTTCTGTCTGGACAGTGCCGCGCGTGCGCTGTCGCGGAGCGGTACGCCGGTGGCGCTGACGCCGCGGGTTTTCGACACCTTGCTGCACCTGCTCGAACGCAGCGGCGAGCTGGTCGACAAGGATGAGCTGATGCAGGCGGTGTGGCCGTCGCGGGTGGTCGAGGAGAACAACCTCAATCAGGCCATCTCGGCATTGCGCCGGGCGCTGGGCGAAACGCATGGCGAGCATCGTTACATCCTGACCGTGCCGGGGCGCGGCTACCGGTTCGTCGCAGAGGTGCGATCGATGTCATCGGCAGATCCGGCGCTGTCAATGAAACCGTTGCGCACGCTGGCGGTATTGCCGTTCCGGCTGCTGCAGCCGGAGCGGGACGAAGCGTTGCAAACCGGCATGGCCGACATTCTGATCACGCGACTCAGCGGCATCGGCGAACTGGTCGTGCGGCCCTTATCGTCGGTGTGTCGCTTCGGCGGGCAGCAACACGATCCGCTGGAGGTCGGACGCCGGCTCGGCGTGGATGCGGTGCTGGAAGGGACGATCCAGCGGGCGGCGGCGCGGGTGCGGGTGAGCATGCGTCTGCTCAACGTCGCCGAAGGACGGCAGCAATGGGCCGATATTTTCGACACGCAGGCCGATGACCTGTTTGCCCTGCAGGACGCGGTGGCGGAGAAGGCCAGCGTCGCACTGGCCTTGCGGCTGACCTACGACCAGCGGATCCGGCTGACCCGGCGTTACACCGACAACTCCGAAGCCTGGCGCTGTTACGCGCTGGCGCGGTTCTTCGTCGAACAGCGTTCGCCGCCGGCGCTGAAGCGGGCGGTCGACTGCTTCAGGCAGGCGTTGTCGCTCGATCCGGGCTATGTGCTGGCCCATGCAGAGTTATCTGACGTCTACACGATCCAGGGCGTGATGGGTGCGAGGCCGCCGCACGAGGTCGGTCCGCTGGCGCGCGAAGCGGCGCTGCGCGCGCTGGCCATTGACGATCGAGTGCCGGTGGCGCACTACGCGCTCGGCCATGCGCTGGTGCAATACGATCGCGACTGGGCCGGCGCCGAACTGGCCTATCGCCGTGCGCTGGAACTCGATCCGAACTGCACGAACGCACATCATCGCTACGCGATCCTGCTGATGACGTCGGGGCGGCCCGACGAAGCGTTCGCGCAGATCCGCCGCGCGCGCGAGCTGGACCCGACCTCGCTGCCGATCGACGTTACCGAGGGCTTTCTTTACTACTGGAATCGCCAATACGCAGGCGCGATCGAACACCTACAGGGCACGCTCGAACGTGAGCCGCATTTCTGGATGGCGCATTACTGGCTGGCTCAGGTACTCGGATCACATGGCGAACACGCCGCCGCGGCGGCCAGCGCACAACGTGCGAACGAACTGGTAGGTGATAACGGCGCGTTATGGCTGATCGCCTGGACTCATGCCGTGGCCGGCCGGCGCGACGAGGCGCTGGTACAACTCGATGCTTTGCTGGAGCGATCAAGCGATCGCTACGTGCCGCCTTACGACATGGCCCAGGTTTACGCGGGACTCGGCGATGCGGGCCAGGTTTTCGCATGGCTGGAACGTGCCGAACAGGGTCGCTCGCGTCACCTCGATACGCTCGGGGTCAATCCGATCATGGATCCCTACCGCGCCGATCCGCGCATGGCGGATATGTATGCGCGCATCGGAATCACCGCAGTGGCACGATCGCCAGCGACAGGCGGGTAACGCTCAGCGCGGCGGCGCGGTCAGCTCGCGCGCGTCGAGGTAGCCGTCGTGGTTGCGGTCGAGCTTGTGGAACTGGCGGCGCAGGTTGTCCTGGAAGCCGGTCAGCGTGATCGGCTGGCCGCGGCCGCCGGGTAGTTCATCGGTTTGCAGGATGCCGTCGCCGTTGCGGTCCATGCTGCGGAAGCCGCGGCTCATGTACGCCACGTACTCGGCCTCGCTGACCCGGCCGTCGCCATTGCTGTCGAACTGCCGCAGGTATTCCGAGCGCGAGTTCTGCGCGAGCAGGACCGAAGGCACCAGCAACATCAGCGTCAGCGCGATCCCGCCAGGACGCACGTTCAGCGTACGCCGCCGTGGATGCCGATGAACTGCAGGAACTCCGCGCGGGTGCGTGCGTCGTCGCGGAACGTGCCCAGCATCTGGCTGGTGATCATCGACACGCCGCGCTTGTGCACGCCGCGGGTGGTCATGCACTCGTGGCTGGCGTCGATCACCACCGCCACGCCGGCGGGCTGCAAGGAGTCCTGGATGCACTGGGCGATTTCAGCGGTGAGTTTCTCCTGCACCTGGAAGCGGCGTGCGAACCCCTCCACCACGCGCGCCAGCTTGCTGATGCCGACGACCCGGCTGGTCGGCATGTAGCCGACATGGGCGCGGCCGATGATGGGCGCCATGTGGTGTTCGCAATGGCTCTCGAACTCGATGTCGCGCAATACCACCATCTCGTCGTAGCCGGCCACTTCCTTGAAGGTGCGGCGCAGGTAGTCGCCCGGGTCGGATTCGTAGCCGGAGAACCAGTCGCGGTACGCCTTGACCACCCGCTTGGGCGTGTCGAGCAGGCCCTCGCGCGCCGGGTCCTCGCCGGCCCAGCGCAGCAGCGTGCGCACGGCTTCCTCGGCTTGTTCCCGGGTGACGTCGGTGGGGTTGTGCGGGTCGCTCATGCGGATGCCTTTGGCTTGCGGGTGATGCAGTTTAGCGTTCGCGTCAAGCGCACGCATCGGGTAATGCCGTGCCGGTCAGGCGTCGTCCTCGCGGGCCAGATCGGTACCTTCGAGGCCGCTTTCGAGAAATTTCCCGGCGACCTCCGGATCGTCGCCCGCGGACGACAGCTTCTTCGGCATGGACCGCTTGGGCTTGATGCCGAGGTCCCGCAGTTGCTCCGCTTGTCGAACCAGTCCGCTTCTGGGGTTGATCAAGGCTTTTTCGGCGGCCTGCGTCGCCACGGTCGCCCTGGCCAGCGCGTCGCCGATGGAAACCACATGCTCGCTGAAGCGCACCGCGGCGTCGTACATCAGGCCGCCGCGCTTGACGATCTCTTCCATGCTGCGCGTGGTCTTGTCGACGCGCCAGATGTATTCGATGGTGCGCAGCACAGTGAACAAGGTGTTCGGCGACACCAGCGCGACATGCCGTTCCAGTGCGTACTGCGCGAGACCCGGATCGGCTTCGCTGGCCGCCATCAACGCGCTTTCGATAGGCACGAAAAGCAGGGTGAAATCCACACTCTTCAGGTTGTACAAGGACGGGTAGTTCTTGCCCGACAAATCCTTGATATGCCGCTTCAGCGACGCGGAGTGAGCTTCCAGCGCCGCCGCCCGGGCCGACTCGTCATCGGTGGAGGCGACGTATCGCTCGTAGGCGACCAGCGATACCTTCGCGTCGATGACGATGGCGCGTTCCTGCGGAAGATCCAGCACGACGTCGGGAATGAGCCGGCCATCGGCCTCGTCGGTGTGATGGCTTGCCTGGGTGCGGAATTCGATCCCTTCGCGCAGCCCGGCCAGCTCGAGAATGCGCTGCAAAACCGCTTCGCCCCACATGCCGCGCGTCTTGCTCTCGCCGCGCAGGGCATTGGTAAGCGACTGGGCCTTGGCGCCGATGTCCTGGTTCAATTCGGTGAGGTGGCGGATCTGCGCGATCAACCCTTCGCGCGCCGTGAGATCGGCCTCGCGGGTGGCCTCGACCTTGCCCTTGAAATCGTCGAGCGTCTTGCTGAAGGGGCCGAGCAGGTCCGATAGCGTGTTTTTCTGCTGCTCGTTGAGCCGGGCGCCTTTTTCTTCCAGCAGCGCGCTGGCCATCAGCTTGAACTCCTTGGTCATCTCCTCCTTGGCGTCGGCCAGCAGTTTGCTGGTGTCGACCTCGCGCTGTCTGGCGGATTTCACTTCCTGTTCGAGTCGCGCCTGCGCTTCGACGAGTCCGTTCTTTTCGTCGGCCAGGCTCTTGCCGGCGGCTGCCAGGATGGCGATCTGTTCGTTGGCGGTCGCCAGGTTTTTCCCCACCGCCTCGTGCTGGCTGGCCATGCTGGCCAGCTCGGCGCGTCTTGCGGAAAGCTCTTCCTGTACGGCCTTGAGTTCTTTCTCCAGCTCAACCGCCCGCTCTGCCTGTGCCTGCACGTAGGCCAGGCGCGACGAGGTTTCGCGGAACCTCGTCTCGGCGTCGTCGCGGGCCTTTTCGGCCTCGCGTCCGCGCAGCAGCACGGTCACCTGCAAGGCGATGACGACGAGCACGACGACAACCAGAGCGAGCAGCAGCAGTTCGATGACAGACATGGTGCGTTCCGCGTCAAGACAGGCCGTCAGTTTACGCGCTGGCGTATCAGCTGCTGCGACGGCGCAGCCTGGAACCTTCCCTGACGTGAATGCATCCCATCGCCAGTCGAGCCATCTCGCCCGCCGCCCCGGTGGATACTGCCGCCGGCAAGCCCGGCCGGGCTGGCGCATGATGACGGCATTCATCCCGTCGAAGGAGCATGGTATGGAATACGCATACGACTATCTGATCGTCGGGGCGGGCATGGCCGCCGATGCGGCCGCCAAGGCCATTCGCGAAGCGGATGCGACGGCGGACATCGGCATCGTCGGTGACGAGACGCGGGCACCGTATCAGCGGCCGCCGCTGAGCAAGGCGTTATGGAAGGGCGACAAGTCGCCCGCCGATATCGATCTAGGCACCGCGAGCAGCGGCGCGCAACTGCATCTGGGCCGGCGCATCGAATCGCTGGATCGTGCCGCGCATGCGGCGCGCGACGATCGCGGCGACAGCTATCGCTACCGCCGCCTGCTGCTGGCCACCGGCGCCACGCCGCGGCGGCTGCCGTTCGATGGCGGCGAGCGGATGATCCACTTCCGCACGCTCGACGATTACGAGGCGTTGCGCCGTTACGCCAAACCCGGGGCGTACGTCGCCGTGGTCGGCGGGGGGTTCATCGGCAGCGAGCTGGCGGCGTCGTTGAGCAGCGTGGGCTGCAAGGTGACGATGCTGTTTCCCGGCGCGGCGATGGGTGCCGGGCGCTATCCGGATGGCCTGGCCGGCTACCTCGACGACTACTACCGCAGCCACGGCGTGGATGTGCGCAGCGGCGTCAAGGTGACCGGCGGCAACGCGACCGACGGCGGCGTGGAGCTGGAGCTGTCCAACGGCGACCTGCTACGGGTGGAAGCGGTGGTGGTCGGCCTCGGTGCGACGCCGAACACGGCACTGGCCGAACGGGCCGGTCTCGCCGTTGACGACGGTATCGTGGTCGACGCGTGCTTGCGTACCAGCGATGCCGACATCTGGGCGGCCGGCGACGCGGCCAGCTTCCGCAGCCCGGCGCTGGACCGGCGCCTGCGGGTGGAACACGAAGATGCAGCGGTCAGCATGGGCCGGCTCGCCGGCGGCGCAATGACCGGTGCCGAGGCGGCATACACCACGCTGCCATTTTTCTATTCCGATCTGTTCGACCTCGGTTATGAAGCCATAGGCCTGCTCGATACCCGGCTGCAGGTGGTCGAGGACTGGCGCGAACCGAACCGCGAAGGCGTGGTGTATTACCTTGAAGACGGCCGCGTGCGCGGGGTGCTGCTGTGGAACACGTGGGACCAGGTGGATGCCGCGCGCGAGTTGATCGGCGCACGCGGCCCGTTCGACGCCGCCTCGCTGCGTGGACGGCTGCCGCGCACTTGAAGCCGGCAAGTAGGAGCCCGCTGGCGGGCGATGCTTTTGTGTCGGGATTCGGGATTCGTAACAGCATCGCCCGCCAGCGGGCTCCTACGAAAATCCGGCAGCCTCAATCCACCCGGCAGAACACCGCCTTCAGATAGCGGCCTTCCGGCACGTCGGTGCGGAAGGGATGGTCCGCGCCGGCGCCGCGCACTTCCAGCACCTGGATCTCGCGGCCGGCGTTGAGCGCGACCCGGCGCAGCATCTCCAGAAATTCGCTTTCGCCGACCAGGCCGGTGCACGAGCAGGTCAGCAGCAGGCCGCCGGGCGGGATGATGTCCAGCGCCATGCGGTTCATCGCGAAGTATTTTTTCAACGCGTCCATCACCTTGCTGCGGTCGCGGGTGAGCTTGGCCGGGTCGAGGATCACCGCGTCGTACTGTTCGCCGCGCGCTACCGCCGCGCGCACCCAGTCGAAGATGTCGGACTGCTCGAACGTGACCTCGACGCCGTTGGCGGCGGCGTTGGCGCGGGCGATTTCGAGGATGCCGGCATCCAGATCCACGCCGACCGCCTCGCGCGCGCCGGCCGCCATCGCGTGCACCGCGAAGCCGCCCGCGTTGCAGCACAGGTCCAGTACGCGGCGGCCCCTGGCCAGTTCGGCGAAGCGGTGGCGGTTGTCGCGCTGGTCGGCGAAGAAGCCGGTCTTGTGGCCCGAGCCCGGTGCGGCGTGGAAGCGCAGGCCGTGTTCGTGCACTTCCACCGCTTCGGGCACGTCGCCGCTGCGGCAGTCGAACGACTCCTGCTTCTGCACGTGCGATTCGGCGAACCAGTACAGCCGCACTGCGGGGAAATGTTTCAGCAACGCGGCGTGAATCGCCTCGCGGAACTTCCACATGCCGGCGGCGAAGTATTCGATCACGAGGATGTCGGCATAGCGATCGACGATCAGCCCGGACAAGCCGTCGCCCTCGCTGTGCACCACACGCCAGGCATCGCTGACGCGGTCGAGCTGCAGCCAGTCGCGGCGAAGCTGCACGGCGCGGTCGATGTGCGCGGCGATCCAGTCGGCGTCGATCGCCCTGGCCGGGTCGCTCTCGAGCAGGCGCAGCGCGATGCGCGCATGCCCGTTCCAGAAACCGCGTCCGACGAAACGGCCCTTGGCATCCTGCACCTCCACCAGGCTGCCGGGCGGCAGTCGCGATTCGGGTTTGTATACCTGAGCCGACCACACCCAGGGATGGCCGGGATTGCGGTCGGACTTCAGGCGAATCACGGGCAGGGCGGCATCGAGTGCGGAGTGCGGGGGCATGGTCATCGGCGAATGATAGCTTGCGCCGCCTGCTCGCCCTGCACGGTATCACTCCAGCGGGGTCAGCGCCGAAGCCTCATCGGCTATCGGTTCCGTGCGTCCATGCGGCAGCGGCATGTCGCCGGCGCCCATGTTGACGAACACGATCCTGTCGATGGTCAGGATGCTCTTGTGGGTGATCACGTTGCGCACCTCGCAGCGCAACGTGATCGAGGTGCGCCCGAAATGCGTGGCGCGAATGCCCATCTCGATGATGTCGCCCTCGTGGGCCGAGCTGACGAAATCGATTTCGGGCATGAAATTGCCGCAAAGCAATATGAAACATCAGATTCACCCTTGACCTGTCCGTCGGACAAGCCGCCAAACCTTGTCCTCGGCCATTCTCAGAGTAGATGAGCCGTTCGTGGCCGATCAACGCAAGCGCAGTGCGAGCCACGACAGCAATGCCAGCAGGTTGATGCCGAGTCGCGAGACGGCCGGGCCGGCCGCCGCCAGCACGAAGCCCTGGCTGCCGAAGTGCCAGTCGATGCCGAGCCTCGGCGCAGCCTGCAGCGTGGCGAACACATTCACGAAGGCGCCGCAGTGCAGCGCATAGCTGAAAACCGGAAACGCGACCAGCGGCAGCTGCAGCAACTGCGCCCAGCCCGACATGCGCACGCCGTGCTCGCTGCCGATCATCAACTGCACCCCGGCGGCCAGCACGAAGCCGTACAACCCCAGGCCGAGCAGCGCGACCAGACTGTCGTGGGCGCCGAACGGCAAAAGCCGATGCAGCATCGCTGCCACTCCATAGAAGCCACCGGCGATTTCGAGGATGCCGATCAGCCGAAAGAGAATGTTGCGCATGCAGAACTCCGGAAAAAATGAAGCCATTGTAGGAGCCCGCTGGCGGGCGATGCTCTTGCTCTGATGCCAGGTAGGAAAATCAAAACAAGAGCATCGCCTGCCAGCGGGCTCCTACACGCCGCTCCTAATGGGATGAGGGGAGATTATTCGAGCTCGTCGGCCAGTTCGTGCAGGTCGGCGAGATGTTGCTCCCACCAGCGCGACTCGGCCGCGAACGGAAACGCGGCGGGGAAGGCCGGATCATGCCAGCGCGCCGCGATCCAGCCGGCGTAGTGCAGCTGGCGCATGGCGCGCAAAGCCGGGATCAGCGCCAGCTCGCCGTCGTCGAAATCGCGGAATTGCCGGTAGCCCTCGAGCACGGCGTCCATCGCGCGTTCGTCGTTGGCCAGCATCCACAGATCCTGCACGGCCGGGCCGGTTCGCGCGTCGTCGAAGTCGACGAAGTGCGGGCCGGCATCGGTCCACAGCACGTTGCCCGGATGGCAATCGCCGTGCAGGCGCAATTGCCGGACCGGGCCGACCGCTTCCAGGCGGGCGCCGATAGCCGCATCGAGCCGTGTCGCCGCTGCGCGGTAGTTCGTCTGCAGCGAGACCGGCAGCAGGGTGGAGTCGAGTACGGCCTGCATCGGCTGCCGCACCATCGTGTCGCGATCGAGCCGGCCGCGATGCACGAAGGGCGTACGTGCGCCGACTCCATGCATGCGCGCGATCAGCCGGCCTAGCCATTGCAGTTGATCGACCGCCTCGAGTTCTGGCGCACGGCCGCCGCGGCGCGGCGTCAGCGCGTAGCGAAAACCGTCGTGCAGCAGCAGCGTATGGCCACCGAACACGAGCGGCGCGACCACGGGCAGTTCGGCATCGGCCAGCTCCTGCGCGAAGGTGTGCTCCTCGACGATGGCCGCATCGCTCCAGCGGCCGGGCCGGTAGAACTTCGCGATCACCGGCGCCGCGTCTTCCAGGCCGACCTGCCACACGCGGTTCTCGTAACTGTTCAGCGCCAGCAGGCGGCCATCCGGCCACAGTCCGCAGGCGGCAACGGCGTCCAGCACCAGGTCGGGGGTGAGGGAGGCGTAGGGCGTGTTGCTCAACGCAGTCCCACGGTGCATGCGGCAATCACCGCCATGGTGAGGCGCGAGATGCATATCAGCGCGCCGTCCTCGTTCTCGATGCGGATCTCCCACACCTGGGTGGTGCGGCCGAGATGCAGCGTCCGCGCGGTGCCGGTGACGGTGCCGCCGCGCACGCCGCGGATGTGGTTGGCGTTGATGTCGAGCCCGACCGCCAGCTCCTTTTCGGGATCCAGCGTGAGCATCGCGGCGGTGCTGCCCAGCGTTTCGGCCAGCACCACCGAGGCGCCGCCGTGCAGCAGGCCGTATGGCTGATGGGTGCGATGGTCGACCGGCATGGTGCCGGCCAGCCAGTCGTCGCCGACCGCGGTGATGCGGATGCCCAGCGTCTCCATCATGGTGTTGGCGCTCCACGCGTTGATGCGGGCAAGGTCGACGGGTTGTTTCCAGAGGCTCATCGTTGATTCCTGCAGGTCGTGCCCGCATTGTTGTCCGCTGCGATCGCAACGACAATGCACCTGGTGTTTACCGTTACCCTCAAATCCTCGGACCGCCAGTTTTCGGTGGCCGACGGCGAAACCGTGCTGGAAGCGGCGCAGCGGGCAGGCGTGGCCTTGCCGTATTCGTGTCGCGCCGGCGTCTGCGGCAGCTGCAAGGCCACCTTGCTCGAGGGTCATTGCGAATACCCGCGCAATCCGCCGCTGGCGCTGAGCGCCAGCGCGCTGGCCCATCATGCCGTGCTGCTGTGCCAGGCGGTGCCGACCAGCGACCTGCTGCTGGAGGCGCGCGAGGTGACCTCGGTGGAGGACATCGCGCGGCGCCAGCTAGGCATGGTGGTCACCGACAAATGGCAGCTGGCGCCGGATGTGACCGGCGTACGCTTGCTGCCCGCGCACGGCGAGCGCCGGCTCAACCGGTTGCCTGGTCAATACGTGGATGTGCTGCTGGAGGACGGCAGGCGCCGGCCGTTCTCGATCGCCAACGGCCCGCAGGCGGACGGCATGATCGAACTGCACGTACGCCACGTGGCCGGCGGCGGTTTCACCTCGTGGGTCAACGATGCCTTGAAGGTGGGCGATCACCTGCGCATCGAGGGACCGCTGGGCACCTTCGTGCCGCGCGAGGATTCCGAGCGGCCGATGCTGTTCATGGCCGGCGGCACCGGCTTCGCGCCGGTCAAGGCGATCGTCGAGCACTTCATCGCACTGGGCACGCGCCGGCCGATGCAGCTGTACTGGGGCGCGCGCGCGGCGGCAGATCTGTATATGCGCGCACTGGCCGAACGCTGGGCGCGCGAACTGCCCAACCTGCAGTTCCACGCGGTGGTGTCCGACCCGCAACAGGCCGCGGGCCTGCGCACCGGGCTGGTGCACGAGGCGGTGCTGGCCGACCAGCCCGACCTGTCCGGTTACGACATGTACATGAGCGGGCCGCCGGCGATGATCGACGCGGCCCATTCGTTGTTCCTCGACGCCGGCCTGCCGGAAGAGCGCCTGTACTACGACTCCTTCGAGTACGCGCCGGATGTGCTGGCGCAGATCATGGTCGCGCGCGCAGGCATCCACGATCGCTCCCTGTAGGAGCCCGCTAGCGGGCGATGCACTTGCTCTGATGGTCGGCTAGGAAAAATCAAAACAGGAGCATCGCCCGCTAGCGGGCTCCTACCGTCATTCCATCATCAGCGCGGCGGCTATTTATTGCCTTTGGCAACGGGCAACTGCGCTGCATGCCACGCCAGCACGCCGCCGCCCAGGGTGTAGACCTTCTCGAAGCCCGCCTTGACCAGCCGTTGCGCGGCTTTGACCGAGTTGCCGTGGCCATCCTTGTCCATCACCACGACAGGCATGTCCTTCGCCTTGGCCAGCTCTTTCTTCTCCGGATCAAACTGGCTCATCGCCACATGCTTTGCGCCGGGCACGTGCATCTTCTCGAAATCGGCTAACGAGGACAGATCGATCAGCAGCGGATTGTCGCGGTTGATCAGCCCGGTCAGCCCGGCTGGAGTCAGCTCCTTGGTCTTGCTGAAGAGCTGCATGATCTGCATGGCGACCAGGGCCACCAGCAGGATCACGAACAAGGCGACCAGAGCCACGTGATTGCCGATAAATTCGGGCAGCTTGTGCAGGATATCGTTCATCGTCAGTCCACAGGCGCGTTGGCTGCGCCGATCCGGGTAAACCGCCGATTATACGGGTACGGCACGGTCGCCGTGGCCGGCTCAGTCCTGGGTGATATCCGGCAGGCCGCTGGTCAGCCACCAGTGCTTGGTCTTTTCGTCGTAGTGCCAGCTCTGGTGGTCGACGATAGTCCGTTCGGACTGGGTGTGGACGTTGACCAGGCTGATCTGCGCGGTCTGCTGCACGTCGAAGTCGCCGGTGGGCACCGGGCCCGCGCCGGCGTCGTACTCGGTCACCCGCACCTGCCGGTAGCGCGCCTGATCCAGCTTGCTCAACGGATGGGCGGCACGGATGGCGGGCTCGATGAACTGCGCCGCACTCTGGAAATCACCCCAGCGCAGCGTGCTGCCATAGGCGTTGAGCGTAGTGGTCAGCGCATCGCTGCGGGCCTTGCTGGCGCAGCCAGCCAGCGACAGCACGGACAACAGCACGGCGAGAATGCTCGGTATGCGGCGCATGGGGGTCTCTTCCCGGGGGATACCCGCCCATTCTGCCTCAATCGCGCCCGCTTCAATCACGTCTTTTGGCGACGAACCGTGCGCTCAAGGTGGCGGCAGGCTTGCCGTGATCGCCCGGCACCACGCAGGCGACCTCGATGCGCGCCCGGCCGCGGGTGGTCAGCGTGTTGAAGAACGTGGTCCAGCGCGCGTCCGCGGCCAGCCGCGCCTCGCTGCGGAAGTCCTGCCATAGCGGCGACAGGTAGCGCACGCTGGATTCGGCCACGAACACGTCGCAGTCGTGGCCGTACCGGCGCAGCGCCATTTCGACCAGCGCCCACCCGCTCAGCGTCATCAGGCTGACCAGGCTGCCGCCGAATGCGCAGCCCTTGTCGTTGACGTTCGGCGCCAGCGGCGCCAGCAGGCTGAGCATGTCGTCGTCGCTGTGGATCAGCTGCACGTCCATCGCATGGGCCAGCGGCATCTTGTCGCGGATGAACTGGATCAGTTGTTGCGCCTGGTCGGTGGTGTCGTGGGTGGTGCTCACGTCGATGAGGGGTCCGTGGGGAAGGAAAGACCTCCCAGTGTAAGTCGACCGTTACACTGCGGCCATGGCGGCGAGCGGATGCGGTGCGCGGATGCGGCGACAATCTCCAGGGGACAACGAGGGTCTGCACGGCCGGATCGTGGTGATCACCCGCCCCGTCGGCACCGCCGCCGCGCTGGTGCGCCGGGTGCGCGCGCACGGCGGCGTACCGTTGCTGCTGCCGGGGCTGGCCTTGCGCGGAGCGATCGATAAGCCCGCTGTGCGCGCCGCTTTGCGCGCGGCGCTGCTGGACGAGTTGCTGGTTTTCACCAGCCCTGCGGCGGTGCGCCACGCCGCGGGACTGGAGCCGTTGCGAACCGCGGCCACGGTGCTGGCGGTGGGCCAGGGCACGGCGCGGGCGTTGCGCCGCTATGGCGTCGACGCGCCACTCGCACCCTCGCGGCAGGACAGCGAAGGACTGCTGGACCATCCTGCCCTGCACGATCCGCGCGGCCGCCGGATTGCCCTGATCGGCGCCGCCGGGGGCCGCGGCGTATTGCGTGACCAGCTCGCGGCGCGCGGCGCGCGGCTGCGCGAGCTGCATGTGTATCGGCGGGTACCGCCGCGGCTGGATCGCCGCCACCTCGATGCGTTGCTGCAGCTGCCGCCTTCGGCGCGGGTGCTGCTGTCCAGCGCCGAAGCGCTGCAGAATCTGCAGCAGCTGTTGCCGCCGCCGGCATGGACACGGCTGTGTGCGGCCACCGCGGTGGTCAGCAGCGAACGGCTGATGGCTGCCGCCCGCGCCGCCGGTTTCCATCGCATGGTGCTGGCCGCTTCGGCATTGTCGGCCGATATGCTCGATGCGGCGCGGTTCACGCGCTGATTCTTCACGCCATCGTGCTTCGAACGCGGCCGTATGGGCTGCTAGCATGTGCGCATGAGCAACGTAGACAAGCCGAACGAGCCCGCCGCGCCCGAGGGCGCCCGTCCCGACCGCGCGACGATGGATCCCGCGCCGGTCGATCCGTTGTCGAGCCGCCCGGCACGGGCTGCGGCCTCGAAGCCCGCGCCGCCATCGCGCGGTGGCGGCAGTCTGGCACTGGCGGTCTTGCTGGCACTGATCGCGGTGGGCGCGTCGGGCTACGTCGGCTGGCGTCAATGGCAGCAGGAACAGGGCAATGCCGCCGACAGCCGGCAGGTGGCCGGCCTGCAGCAGCGTGTGGCTACGCTGGAAGCCACGCTGGCCGGCGTCAACGGCGAACGCAACAGCCTCGATCAGCGCCTCAGCGATGCGGCGGCGGTCAACCGTTCGCTGCGCGAGGAACTGCTCGGCCAGGCCGAGCGCACCCGCAATCTCGAAGACGCGGTGGCGAAGCTGGCCGAGAAGAGCCTGTCCGGTCACGACGCGATGCTGCTGGACGAAACCGAATCGCTGCTGCGCTTGGGCAGCGAACGCTACACGCTGTTCCACGATGCGCAGGGTGCCTCCGCCGCGTATGCGCTGGCCGACCAGACCCTGGCCGCGGTCAACGACGGCGCATTCAGCGGGCTGCGCCAAAGCCTCGGCGCCGAACGCGAGGCGCTGGCGAAGAGTCAGCCGGCCAGTCAGGCCAGCGCGCTGCAACAGCTGACCGAACTGCGCGGCACGCTCGACAGCCTGCCGCTGAAACCGCTAAATCCGCCGGCTACGGCACAGGCGCAGGACGTGTGGTCGCGCATCGGCCGTGCGTTGGCCAGTGTGGTCAGCGTGCAGCGCGACAACGGCGCGCCGCTTTCGGTGGCCGACGCGCGTTTCGCACGTGAACTGGCGGCGCTCGATCTGGCCCAGGCGCAGGCCGCGTTGCTGGCCTACGACAGCAAGGGCTATGCGGCTGCGCTGCAACGCGTTGACAGCAGCTTGTCGACCCAGTTCGACGGCACTGCGCCAGCGGTACAGCAGGCGCACCGGACGCTCGCCGAACTGGCCAGGCGGCTGCCGGCCGGCGCACCGGTGCAGCTCGGTGCCGCGCTGACCGAACTGCGCAACTTGCGCGCGGTGCATGCGCTCAGTCCGGCCAACGCCACGCCGGCCACGGCCGGCAGCGCTGCGCGGGCGGGTGGAGCCCGGCCATGAGGGTATGGCGCTGG
Organism: Rhodanobacter terrae; assembly: GCF_042657005.1. Classification (NCBI taxonomy): domain Bacteria; kingdom Pseudomonadati; phylum Pseudomonadota; class Gammaproteobacteria; order Lysobacterales; family Rhodanobacteraceae; genus Rhodanobacter; species Rhodanobacter terrae. Next base: position 79,462 of record NZ_JBHSNG010000004.1, on the reverse strand, counting down.
ATTCTGCTGCTGGTGATCGTCGCCACACTGGCCGCGTTCGGCTGGCACTGGGTGGCCGAAGATCCCGGCTACGTGCTGCTGCGCCTGCGCGGGTGGCGGGCCGAAACCACGCTGGTCGCGGCGGTGGTGATCCTGTTGCTGGCGTGGGCACTGCTTGTCGTGTCGTGGCGCCTGCTGCGCTGGCCGTTCGGCGCGTTCTCGCGCCGGCACCGCAGGCTCAGCCAGCAGCGCATGGGCGATGGCCTGATCGCGCTGATCGAAGGCCGCCACGGCGACGCCGAGCGCGATCTCCATCGCGCCTCGCGCCTGGACAGCTTGCGCGGCCCGGCCCTGCTGGCCGCCGCCGAAGCCGCCTCACGTCGCGGCGAGCAGGGTCGCGCACTGGAAGCATTGAACCAGGCATCGCAGTCCGCGCCACAGGCCGCCCGCGTGCTGCGCGCCCGCCTGCTGCGCCGCGAAGGCAAGCCGGCCGAAGCGCTGGCCTTGCTGGTCCCCGAATCGGACAAGGGCACGCTGACGCCGGGCGGCTGGCGTGAGCTGGCACTGGCGGCATTGGCTCAAGGCGATATCCGGCGTGCCCGCGAAGCGCTGGATCCGTTGCAGAAGAGCGGCGCACTCGGCAGCCGCGCCTACGCCGCGCTGGAAGCCAGCGTACTCACCGCGGCGATCCATGCGGCGCCAGACGGCGCCAGCCTCAACACGCTGTGGTCGCAGTTGCCGAAGGCGCAGCGCCGGGTGCCTGCGGTGATCGAGGCGTATGCCCGCCGCGCGGCCTCGTTCGGCCTGACCCTGCCGGCGATGGATGAGGTCGAATCGGCACTGCGCCGCGAGTGGTCGCCGCTGCTGATCGAAACCTACGGCACGCTGGCCGGCGACGACATCGAGGCGCGTCTGCGCCGTGCCGAAGGCTGGCTCGACGCGCATCCGAACGACGCCAGCCTGCTGCTCACGCTGGGCCGCATGTGCGTGCGGCTCAAGTTGTGGGGCAAGGCCCGCCAGCACCTCGAACGCTCGCTCGCGCTGATACCGAGCACGGCCGCGTGGGAAGCGCTGGGCGATGCGTTTGCCGGGCAGGGCGACGCGGAACAGGCGCAACGCTGCTATCGCAACGCGCTGGCCTTCGGTCGCGGTGGCGTGGTCACCCCGCTGGCGCAACGTGCGCAAGCCGGCCAACCCGACACGCAGCCGATCGCGATCGAGGAACGCAATGAGCATGGGGTGCCGAGGTTGCGGGGGTAGTTCGAGCGTGAGCCTCAAGACATCGGTTGAGAGAGGTCTGCTTTCGACTCTAAGGGTGGTCTGAACAAGTCCGAATTTTCCAGTGCTTGTCACCGCAAATCATCAAGGTAAAAGGCTTCTGATTTTCGCGTCTGGACTAGTTCAGAGCATCCCTAAAGGTAGTAATTTGCATCAGGCCGCTTCCAGCTAGACCGCATCGGGGCGTGACTGACAAGGGCGGCTGGTGCGCGCACTATGCTCATGCGCATAAACCTGGAGCAAAAACGAGAGATCGGCGCAATGGCTAGTAACAAGATCAGGGTTGTCGTGAAAACTCCCGACAATGTTCATCGACCGATTTTGTGGTTTAAGGCAAACAATAAGGATGAGTTCTTTTGGGGGGTGTATGGACGGCAGAATGGTGGTGCCGTTCTACGCGGCGAGTGGAATAACCGACACACGGTCGCTGATAGCGCGAGAAATCAACGATATAGATTGAAGAGCTGTAGGGGGAAATCTATATCGTTCGATCATTTTTCATCGCATGTGGACGGCACTTTCCACCTAAAGTGCAAAGGTGAGAGTGGCACGCTATACAGCCACAAAACACAAAAAGTCACGGGTATTGGTAATGATGCGCCTATCTTTGTAGAGGCGACATTACTGACAGATGAGGTCAATTCGTATAGTCCATCCGAACCACGTGCTTCTGATCACGCTATAGGTGCACCACCTGGGAATTTCCTAAAGATTTTCTTCGCAATAGCAGGCCGCAACCATCCGTACTCTGATTTGTTGGTGGAGTATAGAAAGGCTGACCAGGATGTTGGTCCAAATTTTGAGTTTGGATCATTCCAGTTCCAATCCATCATTTCGCATCAAGAAATCTCTGATCGCCCTGATGGAAGTGCAGGAACAGTTGTGTCGCTACGGTTTGAAACGACCTCAAGGCTGTGGTTGTTGAAGGCATTTCTGTTCATGTAGATCTACAGCGGCGTCAGGTTCGCATACGCCGCCACCAGCCATTTGCTGCCGGCCGCTTCGAAGTTCACCTGCAGCCGCGTATGCGCGCCGCTGCCTTCGGCGCTGATCACCACGCCTTCGCCGAAGCTGGGGTGGCTGACCCGCTGGCCCAGCTTCACCGGCAGGGTTTCCTCCAGCGACGGCGATATTTCGGTAGAGCGGCCGACGTAGAGTGGACGGGTGACCTGCACGCGCGGACGTACTTCGTCGATCAGTTCGGCCGGCATCTCGCCCAGGAAACGCGATGGCCGCGCCAGCATCTCGGTGCCGTGCATGCGCCGCGATTCGGCATGGGTGACGATGAGCTTTTCGCGGGCGCGGGTGATGCCGACGTAGGCGAGCCGCCGCTCCTCTTCCAGCCGCCCCTCGTCGTCGACCGAGCGCTGGCTGGGGAACAGGCCTTCCTCCATGCCGACCAGAAACACCACCGGAAACTCCAGCCCCTTGGCCGAGTGCAGCGTCATCAGCTGCACACAGTCGTCCCACGCCTCGCCCTGGTTCTCGCCCGCTTCCAGGGCGGCATGCGACAGGAATGCCGACAATTCGCCGAGGCCGGCGTCGATGTCTTCGGCGGTGCGCTCGAAGCGGCTGGCGACGTTGACGAGTTCGTCCAGGTTCTCCACCCGCGACTCGGCGTTGCCGCGCGAGTCCTTCTCGTAGAAGTCGCGCAGGCCGGTGTGGGTGATCGCGTGGTCGATCTGTTCGGCGAGGTTCAACGAAGCCCCCTCGCCCCCGGCAGCGCCGGGGGCGAGGGGGCTGAACGTGCGGGCCATCTCGTCGATCAGCGTGAGGAACGCCCTCACCGCATTCTTCGCGCGGCCGGCCAGCTCGCTGCCGCCGCTCAGCTCGGACAGCGCGGCTTCCCACATCGAGGTGTTCTCGCCGCGTGCGCGCCTGCGCAGCGCGTCCAGCGTGCGATCGCCGATACCGCGCGGCGGCCTGTTCACCGCGCGCTCGAACGCCGCGTCGTCATGGCGGTTCGCGGTAAGGCGCAGATAGGCCAGCGCATCCTTGACCTCGGCGCGTTCGAAGAAGCGCTGACCGCCGTAGACGCGGTACTTGATGTTGCGCTGGGTCAGCTGCTCCTCGAAGTTGCGCGATTGCGCGTTCGAGCGATACAGGATCGCACAATCCTTCGCGTGGCCGTGCTCGCTGATGTATTCGCGGATGCGCTCGATCACGAAACGCGCCTCGTCCTGCTCGTTGTACGCGGCGTACAGCGCGATGCGTTCGCCGTCCTCGCCCGCCGTCCACAGCTGCTTGCCGAGACGGCTGCCGTTGCGCTGGATCACGCCGTTGGCCGCTTTCAGGATGGTCGAGGTGGAGCGGTAGTTCTGTTCCAGCTTGATCGTGCGGGCGCCGGGGAAGTCGCGCAGGAACTGCTGCACGTTCTCCACTTTCGCGCCGCGCCAGCCGTAGATCGCCTGATCGTCGTCGCCAACCACGAAGACCTGGCCGGTCGCGCCGGCGAGCACGCGGATCCAAGCGTACTGCAGCGTGTTGGTGTCCTGGAATTCGTCGATCAGCAGGTAGCGCCAGCGCTGCTGGTAGTGCTCCAGCACGGCGGGATTCTTCAGCCACAGCTCGTGCGCGCGCAGCAGCAGTTCGGCGAAATCGACCAGGCCGGCGCGGCGACACGCGTCCTCATAGGCCTTGTAGATGTTTACGAATGTATGTGTGACCGGATGATCGCGATGCTCGATGCTGTCCGGCCGCTTGCCCTCGTCCTTCCAGCTGTTGATCTGCCAGCTGGCCTGGCGCGGCGGAAATTTCGCATCGTCCAGCCCCAGCCCGGCGACCACCCGCTTGACCAGGCGCAGCTGATCGTCGGCATCCAGGATCTGGAAGGTTTCCGGCAGGCCCGCCTCGCGCCAGTGCCGGCGCAACAGGCGATGGGCGATGCCGTGGAAGGTGCCGACGGTGAGGCCCTGGGTGCCGCCGGGAATCAGCGCTTCCAGCCGCGCGCGCATTTCGCCGGCCGCCTTGTTGGTGAAGGTGACGGCGAGCACCGCCCACGGCGGCACCCGCTCGGCCTGGGTCAGCCAGCCGATGCGGTGAGTGAGTACGCGGGTCTTGCCGGAACCGGCGCCGGCCAGCACCAGGTAATGGCCGGGCGGGGCGCAGACAGCTTCGCGCTGGGCTTCGTTGAGCGGGTCGATCAGGTACGAGACATCCATCGCACCCATTGTAGTGGCCGCAAAGAAAAACCGCCGCGACGGCGGCGGTTTCCCGGAGGTTTCGGCGCAGCTCAACCCTTCTTCATGAAACCGCCCAGCGCCAGCAGAGCACCGACCGCGATGCCGGCGATGCCGATCCACTGGGGCACGCCCTTGTCGTGAGTGGCGGTTATCTTGGCCGAGCCGACTTGCAGCAGCGTGTCGGTGTCCTGGTAACTGGCATGGCCGGAGACGACCCAGATGCCGGCCACCAGCAAGATGATGCCGACGATGATCAGTCCTGCGCGCATGGATGCTTCCCCTTTGATAAATGTGACTCGAGGGTTCGAGTATGCCGATTGCCGGTGTGCACAGAAAGTACATGCCGGGAAGCATGGTCCGGACAGCAGGCAAAAAAAGGCCCTGAAGGTTAGGGGGGACCTTCAGGGCCGGGCGGACGCGAGGGACCCAGGGGAGAGGTTCGCGTCCGTGGCGGCTCAGGGAGGTGAGCCAGCCATGGATGCCGTTGCGTGCATCCGATAACTTTGATGCGGATTCGGCGGGAAAGTTTCAAGGTCAGGCAAAAAAATTTATTGCGGGTTCATCTGACGAAAACTTAACGGGTAAAGGTGAACGGCAGCCTCAGTGCGCTTCGTCCCAATTCGCCCCCACACCGACATCGACCAGCAGGGGCACCGCCAGTTCCGCGGCGTCGGACATCCTTTCGATCACCGCGGCGCGCACTTCGTCGACCGCGTCGGCGCGCACCTCGAATACCAGTTCGTCGTGTACCTGCATCAGCATGTGGGCGTCGTCGCGACCCTTCAACCAGCCGGCAACCGCGATCATCGCGCGCTTGATGATGTCGGCCGCGCTGCCCTGCATCGGCGCATTCACCGCGGCACGCTCGGCGCCCTGGCGCAGGCCTTGATTGCGCGAGGTGAGGTTTTCCAGGTACAGCCGGCGGCCGAAAATGGTTTCGACATAGCCGTCGCGATGCGCCTGTTCGCGCGTGGCATCCATGAATGCCCGCACGCCGGGATAACGCGAGAAATAGCGGCCCATGTAATCGCCGGCCTCGCCACGGTCGACACCGAGCTGGCGTGCCAGCCCGAAGGCGCTCATGCCGTACATCAGGCCGAAGTTGATCGCCTTGGCGGCGCGGCGCTGGTTGGTGGTGATCTCTTCCGGCGGCACGCCGAACACTTCCGCGGCGGTGGCGCGATGCACGTCGCCGCCGGCATGGAACGCGCGCAGCAGGCCTTCGTCGCCGGACAGGTGCGCCATGATGCGCAGTTCGATCTGCGAATAGTCGGCGGCGAGCACCTTCCATCCCGGCGGCGCGATGAACGCCTGGCGGATGCGCCGGCCTTCCTCGGTGCGTACCGGGATGTTCTGCAGGTTGGGATCGGACGAGGAGATCCGCCCCGTCGCCACCGAGCCCTGGTGATAGCTGGTGTGCACGCGACCGGTGCGCGGATTGACGATGCCCGACAGCTTGTCGGTGTAAGTCGAGCGCAGCTTGGCCAGGCCGCGGTAGTCGAGGATCAGCCGCGGCAGTTCGTGCGTATCGGCGATCGCTTCCAGCGCTTCCTCGTTGGTGGACGGCTGGCCGGTCGGCGTCTTCAGTTTCGCCTGCAGGCCGAGCTCGTCGAACAGCACCGCCTGCAGCTGCTTGGGCGAATCGAGGTTGAATTCATGCCCGGCCAGTATGTACGACTGCTGCTGCAGTTCCAGCATGCGCTTGCCCAGTTGCTGACTCTGTCGGCGCAATTCGTCCCCGTCGATCAGCACGCCGCGCTGTTCCATCCCGGCCAGCACCGGCACCAGCGGGATCTCGATCTCCTCGTAGACCTTGCACAATGCGGGGACGCTCTCGAGCTTGGGCCACAGCGCACGATGCAGGCGCAAAGTGACGTCGGCGTCCTCGGCGGCGTAGCGGCAGGCGGTGTCCAGATCCACCTGCGAGAACGAGATCTGCTTGGCGCCCTTGCCGGCGACCTGCTCGTACTTGATCGTCTCGTAGCCCAGGTACTTCTTCGCCAGCGAGTCCATGTCGTGGCGTGTGGCGGTGGCGTTCCATACGTAGGACTCCAGCATCGAGTCGTGCTTCAGACCCTGCACGACGATGCCGTAGTTCGACAAGATGTTGATGTCGTATTTTGCGTGCTGGCCGAGCTTGGGGCGGGTCGGGTCCTCGAAGATCGGCTTCAGCGCGCGCAGCACCTCGTCGCGATCGAGCTGAGGCGGCGCACCGGGATAATCGTGGCCTAGCGGGATGTAGCAAGCCTTGCCCGCTTCCACCGCAAAGCTGATGCCGACGATGTCCGCGCGCATCGCGTCGATGCTGGTGGTCTCGGTATCGAACGCGATCAGCTCCGCTTGGCGCAGTTTTTCCAGCCAGGCGTCGAATGACGGTCGGGTGGTGACCAGCTCGTACTCGCCCGGCGCGGAAAATTCCATCTGTAGGAGCGCACCCTGTGCGCGATGATCTTCGCTTCGATCGATATCAGGGCTATCGCGCACAGGGTGCGCTCCTACAGGTTCCTTCGCGGCCTCCAGTTCCTTCAAAGCCGCCTTGAACTCGTAGCGGGTGTACAGCTCGCGCAGTTGCGCAGTGTCGGCGTCGCGCTGGGCCAGGTCGGTAGGCGCGAACTCCAGCGGCACGTCGGTCTTGATCGTCACCAGCTCGCGCGACAACGGCAGTCGCGGAAGTGCCTCGCGCAGGCTTTCGCCGATCTTGCCGCCAACTTTGTCGGCGTTCGCGATGACGCCGTCCAGCGTGTGGTATTCGGCCAGCCACTTGGCAGCGGTCTTGGGTCCGCACTTGGGCACGCCGGGCACGTTGTCCACGGTGTCGCCGGTGAGCGCGAGGAAGTCGATGATCTGCTCCGGCCGCACGCCGAATTTTTCGATCACGCCGTCGTGGTCCATCACCGTGTTGCTCATGGTGTTGACCAGCGTGACGTGCGGGCTCACCAGTTGCGCCATGTCCTTGTCGCCGGTGGACACCAGCACTTCGATGCCCAGCGCCTGGGCCTGTACGGCCAGCGTGCCGATCACGTCGTCGGCCTCCACGCCGGGCACGCGCAGGATGGGGAAGCCGAGTGCGGCGACGATCGCCAGCATCGGCTCGACCTGCGCGCGCAGGTCGTCCGGCATCGGCGGGCGGTGCGCCTTGTACTGGGCATACAGCGCGTCGCGGAAGGTCGGGCCGGGCGCGTCGCTGACGAAAGCCAGATATTCCGGCTTCGCCTTCAGCGTGGCGCGCAGCATGTTGACCACGCCAAACAGCGCGCCGGTCGGCTCGCCGCGCGCGTTGCTCAACGGCGGCAACGCGTGGAACGCGCGGTACAGGTAAGAGGAGCCGTCGATCAGGATTAATTTGGGCATGGGGTGTGCTGACCTATGCGAAGCAGGTCGCGCCGGGAGCTGTTTGCCGGCGGGACAAGGAAGAGTGAAGGAGTGTATGTCGATACACGACTGAATGATGACGCAGTGCCGCCGGCAAACAGACCCGGCCCTTCGGGTTGCCCTGCCGTGGCCGCCATGCGGCGGCGCGCAGTTTGGCCATGCGATGAGCATGGCCTGCACTTCGCACCACCACCTGACAGCCACGGCAGGGCAACGCGGCCTGCTTCGCATAGATCAGCACACCCCACCATTCTCGCATGCATGCACGAAACGTCGCGCTTCACGGAAGGTCGGCCGGTGCGCTGCTATGCTCAGCTCCCCGATCGAGGTTGCCGCCATGAAAACCGCCGCGTTGCTGGTTGCCGCCAGCGTCCTGTTCGCTTCGAGCCTGCTGGTATCGAACGTATCCGCGCAGTCGTCTCCCTCGACCAACGTACCGCCGCCGCCCGGGATCAACGATCCGGGTGTGCAAGCCGTGGCGCCGGCGGCCAAGCCCGCCGCCAAACCCCGTCCGGCCCATGCCGCAACGGGGCACCGTCCCCTGGACCTGAAACCGCAGGCACTGCCCGCGATGCATGACGACGGCAGCGCCCACGCCGGGCGCGACAAGTCGGTGCCCGAGATCCAGGTACGCCAGGAAGGCGACAACAGCATCCAGGAATACAGCCGCAACGGCCGCGTCTACATGGTGGTGGTGACACCCAAGAACGGCATCGAACAGACCTACATGGTCGATCCCCAGGGCCGGCTGGTCGATGAACACGGCCAGAAACCGGTGGGCCCGGTGATGTACAAGGTGCTGGAGTGGGGCAAGGCCAAGCCACCAGCCGAGAATTCGAGCGGGGCAACGCCCAGCGACAACGGGCACTGAGCCTGGCGTCGAACGTCGCCGTCGGCGCCATGAGCCGCGGCTACGCCGTAGCGGTCTCGAACGGAGAGCAAGGCGATGCAACTGCGTGAAAGCTGGCTGCTGTTTGCGTTGGGCTCGGCGCTGTTCGCGGCGCTGACCGCCTTGTTCGGCAAACTCGGCGTGGTCGGCATCAACTCCAACCTCGCCACTTTCATCCGTACCATCGTGATCCTGGTCGTCACCGCCGGCATCCTCAGCCTGCGCCAGGAGTGGGTCAAACCCACGGGACTGCCACTGCACAGCTGGCTGTTCCTGGTGCTGTCCGGCATCGCCACCGGCCTGTCCTGGCTGTGCTACTACCGCGCGCTGCAGCTGGGCCCGGTAAGCAAGGTGGCACCGATCGACAAGCTCAGCGTGGCGCTGGCGATCGTGCTGGGACTGGTGTTTCTCGGCGAACGCCCGAGCTGGCCACTGCTGGTCGGCGGCGTGTTGATCGTGGCCGGCGCCATGGTGATTGCGCTGTTCTGACGACGGCTATGCCGGATCGTCCAGTTCCGGATAGTGGCGAAAGATGCCGTCCTCGTTGAACGCCAGCCGGCGCGGCGACTGGAGGTAGGCGGCAATGTTCGGGCGCTGGGCGACCCGCTGCCTGAGCGTGGTGAGCTGCGGCAGCTTGGGCGACAACCGGCGCATCGCACGCGGAAACGCGTAGTCCAGTCCGCTCATCAGCTGGAACAGCGACAGGTCGACGTAGGAATGTCGACGCAGAGGGTGGCGACCGCCGCCACGCTGCAGCACGTGCTCGAAGTAACCGAGGAATTTGGGCAGCCGCGTCCGGCGAAGATCGGCGGCGCGCCGCTTCGCCTCCGCCTTCTGGTCCGCGTAATACAGCCCGCCGGCAACCGGATGGTGGCTGTCGTGCACTTCGGCGACGATGTCGCTGATGGTCAGTTCCAGCTGATGCGCGTAGATGCGTCCGGACTCGCTGTCGGATACGAGACCGAGTCGCGGACCGAGATACTGCAGGATGTTGGCGGTCTGCGCGATGACCAGCCGGCCGGCCTTGAGGAACGGCGGCGCGAACGGCGGCGCGCCTTCGTGCTCTCCTTCGAGAAAGGCGGCCATGACGCCGTCGCCTTTCTCACGCGCCACGTCGACGTAGCTGGCGCCGGCATCTTCCAGCGCCAATCGCACGAACTCGCCGCGGCCCTGGATGCCCGTCCAGTAATACAACTCGTAACGCATGGCAGCCTCCCGTTCGAAGACCCCATGCTGGAACAGAAAACTTCCACGACGCGTGTAGGAGCCCGCTAGCGGGCTCCTACCATGGTTTGCATACGCCTCAGTGGCGGAAGTGGCGCATGCCGGTGAACACCATCGCCATGTCGTGCTCGTCGGCGGCTGCGATCACTTCGCTGTCGCGCATCGAACCGCCGGGCTGGATCACTGCAGTGATGCCGGCCGCCGCGGCCGCGTCGATGCCATCGCGGAACGGGAAGAACGCATCGGATGCCATCACCGAGCCGCGCACCTCGAGCTTCTCGTCGGCCGCCTTGATGCCGGCGATCCGGGCGCTGTAGACGCGGCTCATCTGGCCGGCGCCGATGCCGATGGTCTGGCGGTCGCGGGCGTAGACGATCGCATTGCTCTTGACGAACTTGGCCACCTTCCAGGCGAAGATCAGGTCGTGGATCTGCGCCTGGGTCGGTACGCGGCGGGTGACGATCTTCAGATCCTCCACGCCGATCATGCCGGTGTCGGCGCTCTGGATCAGCAGGCCGGAGCCGACGCGCTTGGTGCTGTTGCCGGGATGGGCGTGCTGCCGGCCGCCTTGCTCCATGCCCGCCGGCAGCGGGATTACCAGCACGCGCACGTTGCCCTTCTTCGCGAAAGCCTTCAGCGCCTCGTCCGCGTAGGCCGGCGCCAGCACCACTTCGACGAACTGGCGCTCCACGATGGCCCGCGCGGTGGCGCCGTCCACCTTGCGGTTGAACGCGATAATGCCGCCGAAGGCCGAAGTGGGATCGGTCTGGTGGGCGAGATCGTAGGCACGGCCGACGCCGTCCAGGCTTACCGCCACGCCGCAGGGGTTGGCATGCTTGACGATCACGCAGGCCGGCTTGACGAAGCTGCGCACGCACTCCCACGCGGCGTCGGCGTCGGCGATGTTGTTGAACGACAGCTCCTTGCCCTGCAGCTGGCGGAACGTGGCCAGCGTGCCGGGTGCCGGATGCAGGTCGCGATAGAACGCGGCCTGCTGATGCGGGTTCTCGCCGTAGCGCAAGTCCATCACTTTCACGAAGCGGCTGTTGACCTGGCCGGGGAAGGCGGCATGGCCGGCGATCGCGTCCTGCGTCTGGTTGAGCTCGAGGCCGGACAGGTAGTCGCTGATCGCGCCGTCGTAGCTGGCGACATTGTTGAACGCGGCGACGGCGAGCTTGAAGCGGGTGTTGCGGCTGAGGCCGCCGTGCTGTTCGATCTCGGTCAGCGCATCCGCGTATTGGTCGGGCGAGGTCAGCACGCCGACGTCATTCCAGTTCTTCGCCGCCGAACGCAGCATCGCCGGGCCGCCGATGTCGATGTTCTCGATCGCGTCTTCCAGCGTGCAATCCGGCTTCGCCACCGTGCTCTCGAACGGATACAGGTTCAGCACCAGCAGGTCGATCGGCGCGATACCCAGCTCGGCCATCACCGCGTCGTCGGTGCCGCGTCGGCCCAGCAGGCCGCCATGCACTTTGGGGTGCAGCGTTTTCACGCGGCCGTCCATGATCTCGGGGAAACCGGTGACGTCGCTGACGTCGGTGACGGCGACGCCGGCCTCGCGCAGCGCCTTCGCGCTGCCGCCGGTGGAAAGCAGCTCGATACCCTTGGCGGCGAGGCGCCTGCCCAGATCGATCAGGCCGGTCTTGTCGGAAACGCTGAGCAGGGCGCGACGGACCGGAACGAGCTGGGCGGTGGACATGAGCGGGTTTCCATGAGGGGAAAGCCGCTCATTATAGCCGTCCGATTGATGGAGGGCTCCGGTGGAAGCTACAGCAGGCCGTGCGCGGCCAGTTTCTTGCGCAAGGTGGCGCGGTTGATTCCCAACGCACTGGCCGCACGGCTCTGGTTGCCGTCATGAAAGGCCAGCACCTCGCGCAGCATGGGCAGTTCGACCTCGCGCAGCACCAGCGCGTGCAGGCCCTCGGTGCATTCGGTATCGCCGATGTCGGCGAGATAGCGCCGCACCGTACGGCTGACGCATTCGCTCAGCGCACTGGAAGAGCCGGCATTGTGCTGAGGGCCGGCGCTGTGTGCGCCTGCACTCTGCGACGAGGTCTGTATTGCGGCCTCGACGACAGGCAGTCTTACGGCATTCACGGGCATCTTCCCTCACGTACGAGGCGGCCGCTGTACGGGCCGCTGACTATGGTTATGACTGATGTTGCAGGTCGCGGCGTATGTCGAATACTGATCGGCGTTCTGCGAGAGGGGTCGAGTCTACCCGCGCCGGCCGATAATTTTAAGTCCCGGTCGCTCTATTCGAAGTCGAATTCGAACGCCACGGCCTTGTCGCCCGGGTCCTCGATCTCCAGCAGGAGCACGGCGCTGGTGCCGGGTGCCAGGCCGCGATGCAGAATCGCGCTGTCGTCGAGGTATTCGCGCGGCTGCAGCCGGCGCATCGCGATGCGCCGGCCCTGCGCATCGGACAAGGTGATCACGAGGATCGGATAGGGTTGCGCGAAGATCGCGTCATTGCGCACGCTGGCGCTGATCATCAGCGCGCCGGCAACGCTGGGATGCGCCTGCACGTTGCTGGCGAGCAGCTGCAGCTGCTCCGGCGCGGCGACCAGCGGAACCTGGCAGCCGAGCACGGCGCAGCTGCTGCGCAGCCAGCCGCCCACGGCGGGATTGCGGATCAGCGCATCGCGCTCGGCCCAGGCCAGCTGGATGGCGAGTAGCAGCATCAGCAGCAGGCACGCGACGAGCCACGGCCAGCGCCGCTCGCCGGACGCGCGCAGGTGACGCCGAGGCGAGCGCTGGTGCGATCGCCTGGGCTGCTTGGCTCGCGGTTCGCGGGCGAAACGCGGCGCGAATACCAGCTGCGAGAAATCCTCGGCGGCCGGTTCGTCGACCACGACCACCTCGTCCTGGATGACGGTCGGCGGCTGGGGTCGCGGTCGATAGACCACCAGGTCGAGGCGCGGCGGTTCGAACGCTGGTTCGTTCACTTCCATTTCGACGAATGGTTCGGGCGGCAGCTGATCGGCGAGCGTGGCGACACTGTCGAAGCTGGCCTCGCAATGTCCGCACACGACGTGGCCGTGCGCCTTCGCGAGCGTCTGCGCGTCCAGCGAGAACACGGACAGGCATTCGGGGCATTGTGTATACATGCAGGCCGTTTTGGATCGGTGTCCCGCAAGCTTAGCAGGCTGCTTGCGCCGGCAAGCCGCGGACTGTCTCAGCGGCGGCGGCGACCGCTGATGCGGACCCAGTCTTCGCGCGTATCCACCCGCAAATCGTCGAACCATTCGGCGTAACGCTGCAGCAGTTCGTCCTGCTGGCCGGCCAGGATGCCGGAAATCGCGAACGGTGCGCCGGGCTTCGCGGCGGCAGCGAACGTCGGCGCCAGTTCGCCGAGCGGACCGGCGAGGATATTGGCGATGAACACGTCGGCAGGAGCGGCATTGGCGTCGAAATCCTGCGGGAGGAACACGGCGAGACGATCCGCCACGTCATTGCGTTCGGCGTTGTCGAGCGAAGCGGTGAGCGCCTGCGGGTCGTTGTCGACGCCGACCGCGCTGGCTGCGCCGAGCTTCAATGCGGCGATCGCCAGGATGCCGGAGCCGCAGCCGAAGTCGGTCAACGCCTTGTCGGCAAGGTCCAGGCCATCCAGCCATTCCAGGCACAACGCGGTGGTGGGATGGGTGCCGCTGCCGAACGCGAGGCCGGGATCGAGCCGCACGACTACCAGCTCTTCATCCCCACCTTCGTTGTGCGTAGGCGGCTCGATGTTCCACGGATAGATCCACAGCCGCCGTCCGAACGGCATCGGCTTGAACTGGTCCATCCAGGCACGTTCCCAGTCCTGGTCGGCGACGTCGCGGAACGTGAGCTGATCCGGCTCCAGCCACGGCAGCAGCTCGCCGAGCGCCTCGGCCAGGCCGCGCCGGTCGGCGCCGGCGTCGAACAGCGCATTCAGCGCGATCGTCGGCCATAGCGGCAACTCGCCCACGCCGGGCTCGAAGATCGCCTGCTCGTCCGGCGTCTCGGCATCGGCGTCCTGCAGCGTGATCGACAAGGCGCCGAGATCGTCCAGCGCTTCTTCGGTGCCGGGTTGCTGCTCGGTGCGGACGATGAGGGAGAGTTCGAGAAAGGGCATGGGCGAGGAGAGAAAATAGTGAAGAGGAGTGAGTAAAGAGAGGGAAGGCCCGTAGCCGGATGGATGCGGAGGAAGGCGCGCTTCCTCTCATTTCTCACTTCTCTTCACTCACCACTTGTCTTGTGTTCCTTCTGCTCCGCCATCCGCTTTTCCAGGTAGTGGATGTTTTGCCCGCCATGCTGGAAGCCGACGTCGGCCATGATCCGCTGCTGCAGCGGGATGTTGCACTTGACGCCCTCGATCACCGTCTCGGCCAGCGCCAGGCGCATGCGCGCGATCGCGGTCTCGCGGTCGGGGCCGTGCACGATCAGCTTGCCTATCATCGAGTCGTAGTTCGGCGGGATCTTGTAGCCGTCGTAAAGATGGGTGTCCACGCGCACGCCGGGGCCGCCGGGTGCCTCGAAGCGCTTCACCGTGCCGGGACTGGGCATGAAGGTGTCGGGATCCTCGGCGTTGATGCGGCATTCGATCGCATGGCCGCGGATCACGATGTCTTCCTGCTTGATCGACAGCTTCTCGCCACCGGCGATCAGCAACTGCTCGCGCACCAGGTCGATGCCGGTGATCAGTTCGGTCACCGGATGCTCGACCTGGATGCGCGTGTTCATCTCGATGAAGTAGAAGCGGCCGTTCTCGTACAGGAACTCGAACGTGCCCGCGCCGCGGTAGTTGATGCGGATGCAGGCGTCGACGCAGACCTTGCCGATCGCCGCGCGCTGCTCCGGCGTGATGCCTGGCGCCGGCGCTTCCTCGACCACTTTCTGGTGGCGGCGCTGCATCGAGCAGTCGCGTTCCCCGAGATGGATCGCGTTGCCCTGGCCGTCGGCGAGCACCTGAATCTCCACGTGGCGCGGATTTTCCAGGAACTTCTCCATGTAGACCTGCTCGTTGCCGAATGCTGCCTTGGCTTCGGCCTTGGTCATGGTGATCGCATTGCCCAGGTGGGCTTCGGTGCGCACTACGCGCATGCCGCGACCGCCGCCGCCGCCGGCGGCCTTGATGATTACCGGGTAGCCGATCTCGCGGGCAATGTGGATGTTCTCGTCGACATTCTCGCCAAGCGGACCGCCGGAACCGGGCACGCACGGCACGCCGGCCGCCTTCATCGCCCGGATCGCCTCGACCTTGTCGCCCATCAGGCGGATCACCTCGGCGGTCGGGCCGATGAACACGAAGCCCGACTGCTCCACCTGCTCGGCGAAGTCCGCGCGCTCGGACAGGAAACCGTAGCCTGGATGGATCGCCTGGGCGTCGGTGATCTCGGCCGCTGCGATGATGCGCGGAATGTTGAGGTAGCTGTCGACCGATGGACCGGGGCCGATGCAGATCGACTCGTCGGCCAGGCCGACATGCTTCAGATTGCGATCCACGGTGGAGTGCACCGCCACGGTCTTGATGCCCAGACTGTGGCAGGCGCGCAGCACGCGCAGCGCGATTTCGCCGCGGTTGGCGATGACGACCTTCTCGAGCATCCGGGCGGCCTCAGGCAATCACGAACATGGGTTCGTCGAATTCCACCGGCTGGCCGTTCTCCACCAGGATCGCCTGCACGGTGCCGGCCACGTCGGCCTCGATCTGGTTGAACATCTTCATCGCCTCGATGATGCCCAGCGTCTCGCCGGCCTTGACCTGCTGGCCGACCTTGACGAAGGCCGGCGTGCCCGGCGTCGCGGACGCGTAGAACGTGCCGACCATCGGCGCCTTGACCACGTGGCCGGCCGGCAGCGCATCGGCGGCCGGAGCTTCGGCGACGGCTGCGGCGACCGGAGCGGCGGCGACCGGAGCGGGCGCGACAGTGGCGGCGACCGGAGCGGCGGCGATCGGCGCGGTGTTCTTGGGCACGCGCGACAGGCGGACGACTTCCTCGCCCTCCTTGATCTCCAGTTCGGCGAGGTTGGATTCCTCGAGCAGGTCAATCAGCTTCTTGATTTTGCGCAAATCCATCGGATCAGCCTTTTTCAGTCATGCCACCACGGGTGGCCGGAAGGGAATGAGTTGGCCGTGCGGCCAGGTTCGTCGTCTTAGGCCGCGTCGGACGCCGGCGCGCGCAGTCGCTGGATCGCCGCTTCCAGTGCGAGCCGGTAGCTGTCGCCACCGAAGCCGCAGATCACGCCGACGGCGAGATCCGCCAGGTAAGAGTGATGGCGGAATGCCTCGCGTGCGAACACGTTGGACAGGTGCACTTCGATGAACGGGATCGCCACCGAGGCCAGTGCGTCGCGCAAGGCGATGCTGGTATGGGTCAAGGCGCCGGCGTTGATCAGGATCATCGCGGTCTGGTCGTCGCGGCCCTGATGGATGCGGCCGATCAGCTCGTGCTCGGCGTTGGACTGGCACCAGGCCAGCTCGTGCCCGGCTTCCAGCGCGCGGGCCGCCAGCCGCTGATTGATGTCGACCAGCGTCTCGCGGCCATAGATCTGCGGCTCGCGCACACCCAGCAAGTTGAGGTTGGGTCCGTGCAGGACCAGGATTTTCGCCACAGCAATCGTCCAGCTTGCGTCCGGCGGCTCCGGAATCCGGCGCAGTGTGCGCGTAGTCGCGAATCTTGTCCAGTTCACCGCAGATCGGCGATGTTTGGCGGAGAAGAGCAAAAATCCGTGCGGATGCGTATGTGAGCCTCGCTCAGCGCACGGCGTGCGCCGGGTTCAGCCACTGTTCCAGCTGCGGGGCAGACAGCGCACCTTCATGTGTAGCCAAGATGCGCCCATCGGTGCCGATCAGCACGCTATAAGGCAATATTTCACGAGAATCGCCCAATTGCAGCGATGTGCTCGGCGGAGCCATCTGGCCTAGTAAAATCGGGTAATCCACCGGATGTTCGGCCAGAAAGGCGCGTACGCGAGCAGGCTCATCCATCGCAATACCGAGCACGATCGGCGCATGATCGCCGAACTTTTCCTGTGCCTGATTCAACGTCGGCATCTCTTCCAGGCACGGCCCGCACCAGCTGGCCCAGAAATTGAGCAAGATGCGGCGGCCGCGCGGGTCGTCGAGGCGGTGCGGCTTGCCGTCGAGATCGGACAAGACGAGTGCGGGTAGCGGTTGGCCGATCAGCGCCGAATTCGCCGGCGCCGGCTGCTGCCCGCGATGTTCGACGTAACCGCCGATGGCGGCGGCCAGTACGGCCAGGCCCAGAATCAGCCAGTTGCTGCGGCTCAACATCAGCGCGCAGCCTCGGTCAACGCCTGCTCGACCCGTGAGGAAGTCAGTACCGTCGACAACTGCCTGCCCGGGCCGCCGTTTTTCGGGAACACCACGTACAGCGGTACGCCAGGCGAGTGGTATTGCTGCAGAAAGGCGCTGATGGTCGGATTGACGTCGGTCCAGTCGCCTTTCATGTAGACCGCGCCGGTGCGCCGAAGCAGGTCGCGGAACGCCTGCGTGTCCAGCACCGTGTGCTCGTTCGCCTTGCAGGTGACGCACCAGTCGGCGGTCATGTCGACGAAGACCGGGGTGCCGGCCGCGCGCAGTTCGGCCAGTTTCTCCGGGCTGTAGGCAACCACGCCTTCCTCGGTCGCGGCGGCACTCGACGGCGGCGGCACGTGGGCGAGCAAGTACATCGGCACCAGTGTGGCGATCGCCAGTACGGCGACCAGCGCCTTGCTGATGGCGCCGCGCGAACGGCTGCGCTCGAACCACCACAGCGTCATCGCCAGCAGCACCATCGCCACCAGCACCAGGCCGACCGCATCGGCACCCCGCTGGTTCGCCAGTACCCAGACCAGCCACACCGCGGTCAGATACATCGGGAAGGCCAGTACCTGCTTCAGCGTCTCCATCCAGCGTCCCGGCCGCGGCAACAGGCGCGCCAGCGCCGGCACGAAGCCGATCAGCAGGAACGGCAACGCCAGTCCGATGCCCAGCGCGAGAAACACCAGCAGCGCAGCCAGCATCGGCGCGGCGAACGCATACGCCAGCGCGCTGCCCATGAAAGGCGCAGTGCAAGGACTGGCCACCACCACCGCCAGCACGCCGGTGAAGAAATCGCCAGCCGGACCGGAGCGATAGGCCAGGCTGGCGCCGGTATTGCCCAGCGTGGCGCCGAACTGCACCACGCCGGACATCGACAGTCCGACCGCCAGCATCACGCAGGCCAGCGCGCCGACCAGCAGCGGCTGCTGCAATTGAGTGCCCCAGCCCAGTGCGTGACCGACCGAGCGCAAGGCGATAATGCCCAGACCCAGCGCGGCAAAACTGACCAGCACGCCGGCGGTATAGAACAACGCATGTCGACGCGCCGTGGCGCCGTTCTCGCCGCTCTCCAGCACGCTGACCGCCTTGATCGACAATACCGGCAGCACGCACGGCATCAGGTTCAGCACCAAGCCGCCACCCAGCGCGAGTAGCAGCGCGGCGATCAGGCTGACCTGCAACGGGCCTTCGCCAATGCTGGCCGGCGGCGGCTCCGGCGCCGCCTCAATGGTCTGGCCGTTTGCGGCAACGCCGCTGCCGAGATCGACGCTTACCGCACGCGTCATCACCGGATAGCACAGGCCGCCGTCCTGGCAGCCCTGGAAGCTGGCCTCCAGCGCCAGTTGCCTGCGCCCGGCGAGATCGCCCTCTATCGTTACCGGCAACTCCACCTGATCGAAGTACACGCTGACATCGCCGTAATGCTCGTCGTGATGCCGGGTGCCGGCCGGCCAGGCCGGCTTCAGGCCGAGACCGGCTGCATCCTCGAGCTTGAGTACGGTCTGGTCGCGATACAGGTAATAGCCCTTCGGCATCGTCCAGCGCAGCAGCAGTCGATGCGGGTTCTGCGCCAGCGCCTCGAAACGGAACGCCTGTTCGGCCGGCAGCGGCGAGCCGGCCGTGCCCGCGGTCACGCTGTTTGCGCGGCTGCCCAATTGCCCCAGCGCGGCACCCAGCGGATTGCCGTCGGCGGGTGAGGCCGTGCCGCCGGAGTTGGCCGGCAGCGGCAGATCCAGTTGTTCGGTATGCGGCGGATAGCAGATTTTCGGATCGACCTCGTGGCAGCCCTGGTACTGCACGCTCAGCTTCAGCCGTGTGGTACCGGCCGCGACGGTGTAGGGCAGGCTGGCATCGATAGCGTGGTGATAGGTCTCGACATCGCCCAGGTATTCGTCGTGGTGTTTCTCGCCG
Organism: Rhodanobacter terrae; assembly: GCF_042657005.1. NCBI lineage: Bacteria > Pseudomonadati > Pseudomonadota > Gammaproteobacteria > Lysobacterales > Rhodanobacteraceae > Rhodanobacter > Rhodanobacter terrae. The sequence continues at coordinate 60,336 of NZ_JBHSNG010000004.1, read as the reverse complement.
TCGGGCAGCCGTGCCTCGCCCAATGTCACTCCGTCGCCAGCCTTGAACTTCATGCGGCCGCGGTAGAGGTAATAGTCCGGCGCAATCGTCCAGTGCAGTTTCAGTACGCCGGGCGTGGCGGCGTCGGCGCTCAACTTGTACGCCTCGGTGACCGGGAGCAGATCGGCGGTGCTCTGCGCGAATGCAGGCAGCGCACCAGGCAACAGGCCCAGCCACACAATCAGGCGAACGGCCCATCGGCCGGCAGGCAGCGATCGCATCACGACTCCAGGAAAAAAGCGCAGACCCGCATTATGGCCTAGTGGCTGCGGCGTGAACGACGATCAGCCCGTGGCGTTCGCGCGCACCCAGTCCAGATAGGCGTCGTGCCCATGCTCCACGGGCACCGCGATCAATTCCGGCAACTCGTAGGGGTGCAACTGCAGCAGGCGCTTCCGGAGTGCCTCGAAACGCCCCGTCGTGGTCTTGATCAGCAGCAGCTCTTCGCCGTCGGTGGTCACGGTGCCCAGCCAGCGATACGTGGAGCTGATGCCGGGCAGGCGGTTGACGCAGGCGGCCAGCCGCTCGCCGACCAGTGCCTCGGCGATCCCCTGCGCGCAGGTGGCGTCGGGACAGCTGCAGTAACAGAGCAGGACGGTATCCGGGGTGGGCAGTGGACGGGCCATCGATCAAGCGTAAGGGGAAATGGCCTCGTCGGGCATAGTGGATGCGGCGAACTGATTTTTGTGGCCGGCCCTTGAAACCCGCCCTCGTCCACCCAATTAGCTGTCCGTCCCCCGGTTCAAATGCTCTTGCAGCGGCGCGGTATACCCGTAAAATTGGCACTCATCCACCTCGAGTGCTAACAAGACTGCCGATCCGGGTCCTGAAAGCCTTGTCCCATCTCAATAGTCAACTGGAGTTGTCCATGAGCACACTGCGTCCGTTGCATGATCGCGTCATCGTCAAGCGCCTGGAAGAGGAGCGCGTCTCCGCCGGCGGCATCGTCATCCCCGACAGCGCCACCGAGAAGCCCACCCGCGGCAAGGTCGTCGCCGCCGGCACCGGCCTGATCATGGCCGACGGCAAGGTGCGCCCGATGTCGCTGAAGGCTGGCGACACCGTGCTGTTCGGCAAGTACGCCGGCCAGGAAATCAAGATCGACGGCGAAGATCTGGTGTTCCTGAAGGAAGACGACATCGTGGCGGTGATCGAAGGCTGATTGCTTCAGAGTCTCGGGATCAGGGATTCGTCGAGCGCGTACATCCGCGCACGCTGACTCGCTCTTGATCCTTCGCGCTACCGCTTTAAAAAAAGCAAACCCCATTCCTATTCAATTTTTTTGAGGCAAAAAAATTATGGCCGCTAAAGAAGTACGTTTCGGCGAAGACGCCCGCGCCCGCATGCTCAAGGGCGTGAACACCCTGGCCAACGCGGTCAAGGTCACGCTGGGTCCGAAGGGCCGCAACGTCGTGCTCGAGAAGAGCTTCGGCGCCCCCACGATCACCAAGGACGGTGTGTCCGTCGCGAAAGAGATCGAGCTGGCCGACCGCTACGAGAATCTCGGTGCGCAGATCGTCAAGGAAGCCGCTTCCAAGACGTCCGATGTAGCCGGTGACGGCACCACCACCGCGACCGTGCTGGCACAGGCGTTCATCCAGGAAGGCCTCAAGGCCGTGGCCGCGGGCATCAACCCGATGGACCTGAAGCGCGGCATCGACAAGGCCGTGGCGGCCGCCGTCAGTGAACTGAAGAAGATGTCCAACCCGACCGCGAACGACAAGGAAATCGCCCAGGTCGGCACGATCTCGGCCAACTCCGACACCAACATCGGCGACATCATCGCCACCGCGATGAAGAAAGTCGGCAAGGAAGGCGTGATCACGGTCGAGGAAGGTTCGGGCCTCGAGAACGAGCTCGACGTCGTCGAAGGCATGCAGTTCGATCGCGGCTACCTGTCGCCGTACTTCATCAACAACCAGCAGAGCCAGCAGGTCGAGCTGGACGACCCGTACATCCTGATCCACGACAAGAAAGTGTCGAACGTGCGCGAGCTGCTGCCGGTGCTGGAAGCTGTCGCCAAGGCCGGCAAGCCGCTGCTGATCGTGGCCGAGGAAGTCGAGGGCGAGGCGCTGGCCACCTTGGTGGTCAACACCATCCGCGGCATCGTCAAGGTCGCGGCCGTGAAGGCGCCGGGCTTCGGTGACCGTCGCAAGGCGATCCTGGAAGACATCGCGATCCTCACCAATGGCCAGGTCGTGTCCGAGGAAGTGGGCCTGTCGCTGGAGAAGACCACGATCGCCGATCTGGGTCGCGCCAAGCGCATCGTCATTACCAAGGAAAACACCACGATCATCGACGGTGCCGGCGAAGCGGAGAAGATCCAGTCGCGCATCGCGCAGGTCAAGGCGCAGATCGAAGAGACCTCGTCGGACTACGACAAGGAGAAGCTGCAGGAGCGCGTGGCCAAGCTGGCCGGCGGCGTTGCGGTGATCAAGGTCGGTGCCGGCACCGAGATCGAGATGAAGGAAAAGAAGGCCCGCGTCGAAGACGCCCTGCACGCCACGCGCGCAGCCGTCGAAGAAGGCGTGGTCCCGGGCGGCGGCGTCGCGTTGATCCGCGCGCTGAAGGCGGTCGAAGGCCTGAAGGGTGACAACACCGATCAGGACCTGGGCATCGCGATCACCCGCCGTGCGCTGGAAGCGCCGCTGCGCGCCATCGTCGCCAACGCCGGCGAAGAGCCGTCCGTGATCCTCAACAAGGTCAAGGAAGGCAAGGGCAACTTCGGCTACAACGCGGCCACCGGTGAGTTCGGTGACATGGTGGCGATGGGGATCCTGGATCCGACCAAGGTGACCCGCACCGCGCTGCAGCACGCTTCGTCGGTCGCCGGCCTGGCGATCACCACCGAAGCGATCATCGCCGAGCTGCCGAAGAAGGACGAAGGCCACAGCCACGGTGCTGGCGGCATGGGCGGCGGCATGGGCGGCATGGGTGGCATGGACTTCTAAGTCCCCGCTGCCTCGCTGCATGGAAGAAAACCCCGCCTGGCGGGGTTTTCTTTTGAGCGCATCTCGGTCATCGAAATGGCGCCCGCGGCTCCATTGTAGGAGCCCGCTCGCGGGCGATGCTCTCCCCTCCGAAGATCATCCGGATGACCGACACAGCGCGTTCAACAATGGGTCAAGATGCCGCCGTCGTCACGGGGAAAAATGGTCCGAAAGACCCGACCGGGAATGGCCTGAATTTCCATTCGACCTAGGACACAAGAAAGCCCCGGGCGTCGCCACCCGGGGCCTAGTCTTATGCAAGGTCGTGGAACTCAATGCCCCTGCGTGGAAGCCTTCGTCTTGGCGTCTACCTTGGCATCGGCGCCGACCGACTGCTCGGTGGCGGTCTGCTTGACGGCGGTGCCGACCGAGCCGGCGGTGCGGTCGGCGGACTGGATCGCGGAATGTGCGGTGTCGCGCACGGCGCCACCCGCGCCCTGACCGGCTTCACCAGCCTTGCCGACGGTGTCGGCGGTGTTGATGCCTGCGGCGGTATCGACGTTGGCGTGGGCGCCGGCATGTGTATCGCCTGCGCCGGCCCCGGCCGAGCCGCTGGCATTCATGCCGGCATGGACGCTGTCACTGTCCGTGAGGGTCGAACGGGTCTGGCTGACGGCCTTGTGCGTCATATGTTTCGTCCGATGGTCGGTACGACGCAGGGTTTGGGTGGTCTGCGACTCGGTCTGGTCGACCGCGTGCATGGCGTTGGGCATTGCGCCAGGCATGGCTGCACCGGCATTCACGCCGGCGCCGACGTGCCCCACGCCGCCGACGTGGACCTGGGCGAACGCAGGAATGCTGAGCGCACTGGTAGCAACGATGAGGGCGGCAAGCATGGTCTTGTGCATGGCATGTTTTCCTTCAGAGAAGTGGGTGCGATGAAGCCTGCTGCTCCAGCGCTGGGACGACGCTAGTCGCCGATACCCCACCCATGCATGAACGCATTTGCCGACACTTCAGCCCGCAGACAGCTCACTGAATCGCCGCCCATATCTCGATGCGGCGATGACGCCGTTTTCACAACGACACACGCACGGCGTCTTGCATCGCGCCGTGTTCACCGCGGCATTACCGTGGCGGCGCCCCGCGCCTGCGCCGGCTCGGTGCCGCCATGGGCGACGCCGGAGGCCGGCGGCGAGGAGGGCTTCGGCAGCAGTTTGTCGAGCTTGCCGTCCATGCGCAGCTGACCGATGCTGGACATGGCCTGATCGATCTGCTGTTGCTCGCTGTCTTCGGGCGGCGGCGGCGCACCAGGGGCTTCGGTCAGCGGAGCGAGCTGCGGGCCGATCAGTCCGGTCAGGGCGAAATAGGCGTCGTCATGGATGCCGGCCTGTTCCAGCAAGATGCCGGGCAGCAGCCACGCAGCAGTGTCTTCCTGTCTGGACGGACCCTGCCGGTGCGGATCGACCAGCAGCCAGGTGCCCGCCTGGGCCAGCATGTCCTTGTTGTCGACGAAGCCGGCGATGCGGTAGCTGTTGCTCAGCCCCGGCAGGTGATCGCCGTAGAACAGCACCAGGCACGGCCGCTGGCGCCGAGCCAGCCATGCCACCAGCCGGCCGAGTTCGGCGTCGGCGTGCTGCAGATGGTAGAGATAGGTCTGCAGTTCCCGCTTGTCGAGGCCGGTGATGCCGTCGGGCACGGGAATGGCATCGCGTTCGGCGCGGTTGGCCGGCTCGACGTCGTACGGGCCGTGCGCCTCGATGCTGATGGCGAAGAGGAACTGTGGCGGCCCGGTGTCCTTCAATTGGCGCATGATCTCGTCGGTCATCGCGCTGTCGGCCATGTACTTGCCGTCCATCGCCGCGTTGGCGGGAAACGACGACTGCGACACGAAGCGGTCGAAGCCCAGCAATTTGAATGCGGTGCTGCGGTTCCAGAATGCCGGCTCGTTGCCGTGCAGCGCGATGGTTTCGTAGCCGTGCCTCTTGAGCGTGCGCATCAGGCTCGGCACTGCCTTGTGACTCATCTGCAGATAGGGGAATTGCAGATTGTCGAAGTAGCGCAGCGACAATCCGGTGAGCACCTCGAACTCGGTGCGGATGGTGCCGCCGCCGAAGGTCGGCACATGCAGCTTGCCGCTGATTCCATGCGCGGCCAGACGGCGCAGGTTCGGTGCGAAGTTGCTGGTTTCGTAGCCACGCAAGATGGTGGGGTCGAAGAACGATTCGCTCTGTACCACCACGATGTCGGGCAGCGGACCGTTTGTCGCCGGCGCCTGCATGGACTGTTGCAGCGATGCCGCAGACTGATTGATCAGTTGCGCTGCGGCCACGCGATCCGGTTTGCGCTTGCCGTGACCGTAGTGCAGATGAAACATCATCAGCGAACTGAGCAGGCCCGAATGGGTGCTGGTGGCCGAAGCCGACCAAGGTTCCAGCCACAGCACCTGGCCGTTGTAGATTTTTCCCCAGACCGGCAGGCCGGCCAGCAGGCTGATCAGCCCCAGCGTCAACACGCTACCGGCCAGCAGCCGCTTGCCGTGGGTGCGCCGCGGGAACAGCGGCGGCTCGTAGCGCCACATCGCGACGGCCAGGGCCACGCCGGTCAGCAGCCCCAGATACGGCCACGGGCTGTGCGGCAGATAGCCGGCGAGCAGGTGCATACCGCCCCGGCGCAACTGGCCGACCATGCGAAAATCGTCGGGCAGCAGCGGCGTGCCGAGGTTCGCGATTTTCAGCACATTGACGCTGTACACCAGTCCCTGCAGCAGGAACGTCAGCCCGAACGACAGCAGTAGCCGGCGGCTGATCACCAGCAGCAGGCCGGCGAGCAGCAGGCCCGGCCACGCGTTCGCCAGCGGAAACCGGGGTTGGTCGAGCAGCCGCAGCGGGGAGACGCCCATGCCGCCGTCCACCACGCCAGTCAGCAGCACGAACGCCAATGCCAGCAGCAGTACCAGTGCGACACGTGGAGTCCACATGCGCCAACGACCGGGCGTGTTTGCGAAGCTCAGGGGCATGGCCGTCCTGCTGGGGCTGTCATGGGGTGGACACAAGAATGTAACGGGATTCGGATGAACAAGGTGTAGCAGCGAATGGTGCGTTTCAGGCTTGTCCGCGGGTTAAGCAACGCGCAACACCCGAGCCGGTGCACCGGGCGGGTCGCGCATGCCGGCTCGGGTCGGTCGCGTGCCCTTTGCGGCACAATGGTCCGATGCCTGCCCATGAATCCCCCGCGCTGCGAGCGTTGATCGACGATCGCTACAGCGACCTTGCCGTCCGCTGCCGCGTCGCCGGCGTACCGTTGCACGACGACGCCGGTGTGGCCGAACGGATCCGGCGCACCTTGCTGGCCAGCGACTTCGCCTTCGAGGTCTGGCGGCGCCAGCCGCAGCTGCTGGCGCCGCAGGGGCTGGAGCGGCTGCGCTCCGGCAGCGATGCCAGCGCGCGCATCGAAGCGCTGAAGCTGCCCGGCGATGAAGCCGCCTGCATGGCCGCGCTGCGCCGCTTCCGCCACGCCGAGGCATTGCGGCTGGTGTTCCGCGACATCAACGGACTGGACGATCTGCCGGAAACGCTGTCGGCCACCAGCGTGTTGTACGAGGCGCTGCTGGGTATGGCGCTGGACTGGTCCGGACACGCGCTGGCGGCGCGCTACGGTCACAGCCGCACGTATGAAGGAGTGCGGCAGCGACTGCTGGTGATCGGTTTCGGCAAGCTTGGCGGCAGCGAGCTGAATTTCTCCTCCGACATCGACCTGGTGCTGGCCTATCCGCACGGCGGCCAGACCGATGGCGCGCGTCCGCTGGACAACAGCGAATACTTCATCCGGCTCGGCCGCCAGCTGGTGCGGCTGCTGAACGAGCCGACCATGGACGGCATCTGTGCGCGGGTCGACCTGCGCCTGCGTCCGTTCGGCAATGCCGGGCGGCTGGCGCTGTCGTTTGCCGCCATGGAGCAGTACTACCAGAGCGAGGGGCGCGACTGGGAACGCTATGCCTGGATCAAGGCCCGACCGGTGGCGGGCGATCGGGCCGCCGGCAAGCAGCTGCAGGAACTGCTGCGGCCGTTCGTCTACCGCAAGTATCTCGATTACACGGCCTTCGCCGGCCTGCGCGAGATGAAGGCGCTGATCGATGCGGAAGTCGCCCGCAAGGATCTGGCCGACAACCTCAAGCTCGGCCCCGGCGGCATCCGCGAAATCGAGTTCATCGTGCAGCTGACCCAGCTGATCCGCGGCGGCCGCGAGCCCAGCTTGCGGGTGCGCGGCCTGCTGCCGGCATTGACCGCATGCGAGGCGCGTGGGCACATCGGTGCCGCCCGTGCGCGCATGTTGCGCGAGGCGTATGTGCTGCTGCGCCGCGTGGAAAACCGGGTGCAGATGCTGCGGGATGCCCAGACCCACGACATTCCCGATGACGCCCTCAGCCGCGAGCGCATCGCGCTGAGCCTGGACTATCCCGACTGGGACACGCTGGACGCGGCGCTGGCGAAACAGCGCGCCATCGTCAGCGAGGAATTCGCCGCCGTGCTGATGCCGCAAGGCGGCCGCGCCGCCAGTGTGCCGGCGGCGGACATGGTCCTGTGGCAAAGCGCCTGCGACGAATCGCTCGATGCCGCGGTGCTGGAAGCGTCCGGTTTCGTACCCGGCGCCGAACTCGCGGACGTCCTGCTGAAATTGCCGCAGGCTGCATCGGTGCGGGCGATGTCCGCGCGCTCGCGCGAGCGGCTGGACCATTTGATGCCGCAGTTGTTCGGCGCCGCTCGCGACACGGTGGCACCGGTGCCCAGCCTGCTGCGCCTTTGCCGGCTGATGCAGGCAGTGGCGCGGCGCTCGTCGTATCTGGCCTTGCTGGAAGAACAGCCGGCCGCGCGCAAACGGCTGGTGTGCCTGTTCGCCGAAAGCGCGTTCCTGGCGGAGTGCGTGATCGCCCAGCCGCTGCTGCTGGACGACGTGCTCGACCCGCGTATCGATCAACTGCCGTTCAAGCGCGCCGACATCGCCGCCGAGATCGCCCGCGTGCTGACCACGCTGGACGAGCGCGAGGCCGAGGCCGAGCTCGACCGCATCAACGAATTCAAGGCGTCCACCGCGTTCCGTCTGGGGCTGGCCTTCAACGACGGCCGCGCCGATGCGGTTGCCACCGCACGGCGGCTCGCTGCCCTGGCCGAGTCGGTGGTGGGCGCGGTGCTGGCGCTGGCCGAGCGCGAGCTGATCGCCCAGCATGGGCGGCTGCCCGGCGAGGGCTCCGGCTTCGGCGTGCTCGGCTACGGCAGCCTGGGCGGCGAGGAGCTGGGCTTCGCCTCGGATCTGGATCTGGTATTCGTCTTCGACGGCCGCCGCGCACAGGCGATGAGCGACGGTCCACGCCCGATCGAGGGTTCGCGCTGGTACCAGCGGCTGGCCCAGCGGGTGATGAACTGGCTCACCATACTGACCCGCGGCGGCCGCCTGTACGAGGTCGATACGCGGCTGCGTCCGGACGGCTCGAAGGGTTTGTTGGTCAGCAGCCTGGACGCGTTCGTCGCGTACCAGAAAAGCCGCGCCTGGACGTGGGAGCATCAGGCCTTGCTGCGCGCGCGCCCGGTGGCCGGCGATGCGGCACTCAACCGCGAGCTGGCCAACGTGCGCCGCGAGATTCTTGCCGTGCCGCGCGATCTCTCCGCGGTGCTGACCGACGTCAGCAACATGCGCCAACGCTGGCGTGCCGAGCGCGATCGCTCCGACGCGCGCCAGTTCGACCTCAAGCAGGGCCACGGCGGCCTGCTCGATATCGAGTTCGCGTTGCAAGGCCTGGTGCTGGCGCACGCGACGCAACGGCCCGACCTGCTGGGCGTCACCGCGAATGCCGGCCTGATCGAGGCGTGTCGCACGGCCGGCTGGCTCGATGCCGCCCAGGCCGCGGTCCTGACCGTGGCGCACGCCGACCTGCTGCAGCGTGCGCTGGCCTGCACGCTGGATTTGCGTCCCCGCGTCGCGCCCCGCGATGCCGGGCTGGAACAGCTGAGCGCGGGTGTGCGTGGAGTCACCGATGCGCTCGGTTTCGCCTTCGATGCATCGGGCAGCCCCAGATAGTCCGGACGAGAGTGACGGTCCCGCCGCGGCCCTGGTGAACGAAACCCATCGGCGAAACTTGTCGGGCACCTCGTTGACAGGGCAAGATCGGCGCAAGGCTAACGTCACCCGGAAGAATCGACGTCGTTCGCAAGGGGGGACATGACAAGGCGGTTGCCCGCGATTCTGTTCGCGATCTCGATCTGTATATCCGGTATGCGGTCAGCCGCCGCATTGGATCCACAGACGCCATTCCACGCCTTGATTCTCGATCACTGGAGCGTCGGGCAGGGTCTGCCGCAGATCACCGTGCTCGGCATCGCGGAGGACCGCGCGGGCTTCCTGTGGATCAACACCCAGCTCGGAGTGGCTCGTTTCGACGGCAAGCAGTTTGTGACGTTTGACCGCGGCGGCACCGGGGTCGATACCAGCATGCTCACCGCGGTCTGGGCGGATCCGCTGGGTCAAGTCTGGTTCGGCGGCGCACACGGCTTGTTGCGCGAACGCGACGGGCATTTCACGGCTCTTGGCGGCGACGCGGTCAATGCGATCATCGATGCGGGGGACGGCACGCCGCTGCTGGCCACCTCGAATGGTCTGGCGCGGGTGCGGGATGGCCGGATCGTGACGGTTCCCGGCTATGGCGGCCCCGCGTTCAGTCTGCTGCGCGAAGGCAAGCTGCTGTGGATCGGTGGCCTGGGTCGCGTATGCCGCTTCACAGGAACGCTGGATCAGCCGACCGTGGCATGCGTGAAGCAGGGCGTCGTGCCGCACCAGCCCGTAGGCGTCACCAGCATGGCCAGCACTCATGGTGTGCTGTGGCTCGGCACGCGCCTGGGGCTGATGCGCATGGACGGGAATCGCATGGTTCCCTCCGGGCTGAGCGGCGAGCTCGACACCATCTCGATCGAAAGCCTGCTGACCGATCGCGGCGGTACGTTGTGGATCGGCACCGTGCCGGCGCTTTATCGACGCTTGCCCGATACCGGTCTGGAGCGGGTGGACGATGGCGACATCATGCACAACCCATGGATCCAGGCGCTATACGAGGATCGCGCGGGCAACCTGTGGCTGGGCACGCATATCGGCGGCCTGTACCGGGTCTGGAATGGCTGGGCGCGGCGGGTGTCGATCCGCGACGGCGTGGCGGACCCACTGGTCTGGAGCGTCGTGCGGGGGCCGCACGGCGAGATCGTGCTGGGCACCAATTCCGGCGTGGAAGTCTTCGACGGGCAGCGGGTACACCCGCTGATTCCGGGCAGCGCGCTGCCGAACCCGTCGGCCTACGACTTGTACTACGACCATCGAGGCCGGCTCTGGATCGGCACCCGGGCGGGCATCGCGGTCTACGACCAGGACAGCAACGTCACTCCGTCCGCCCTGTCCGCGCTGGGCAACTGGCAGGTCAACGACATCCGCGAAGTCGCCGATGACGATTTCTGGATCGGTACTTCCGGCGGCTTGTATCGCTGGCATGCCGGTGTGCTCAGTCGCGCCGATCCGGGCGCGTCGAGTGCCGCCGGGTCGATCCGTTCGATCCTGCCGCTGGCGCCGGACCATTTGTACCTGGGCACTGAGGATGGTGTACGCGAACTGCGCGACGGCCATCTGACGCAGCCGGCATGGGCAGAGCCGCTGCATGGCCATTTCGTCACTCGCGTGGCCATGCTGGACCGCGACAAGCTGGGTGTCGCCACCACGGATGCCGGCGTGGGCGTCATGGTCGATGGACAGTTGCGCATGACCAGCGAGAAAGATGGCCTGCCCAGCGACAACGCCTGGACGCTCGACGTGCTCGACGGCGAGCTCTACGTCGGTTCGGTGGTCGGTGCGTGGCGGCTGCCGCTGGCGCAGCTGCCATTGCCGGGTTCGCCGGCGCGCCAGGTGGTGCCGCAACTGATCGCCGGCGAGGCGCGCGCCACCAGTTTGCGCGGCGCGCATTGCTGCAACGGCGGTGCCGGCTCGCGCAGCGTGGCCGCCGGCGACGTCATCTGGTACAGCACGACCGACGGCGCGCTTGGGCTGAATACGCGCACGCTCGGCGCCAAGCCGGAGCCGCCGGCGGCGGCGATCGAATCCATCGTACATGCCGGCGCATTGCTGCCGGACGAACCCCTGGATTTGCGCGAGGGAGCGCGCGACCTGGCGATTCAATACACCGCGCCCTATCTGCGCATCGGCACATTGAAGTTCCGCTATCAGCTGGAAGGCTACGACACGGAGTGGCAGGACGCGGGTGTCCGGCGCAGCGCGTTCTACACGCACCTGCCGCCCGGCAAGTACCGTTTCCGGGTTGCCGCCACGCTCGCCGGTGCTTCCGGGTTCGGCCCGGAGGCGGATCTGACGATCCGGATCGAACCGCGCTGGTACGAACGCGTACTGGTGCGCGGCTTGGCGTTGCTGCTCCTGTGCCTGAGCATCATCTTGCTGGTGGCGTTGAGCATGCGCGCGCAGCGCCGCCGCAGTGCGCGGCTGGAAGAACAAGTCGCCCGGCGCACCGAACAGCTTGCGCGGGCCCTGGAACGCCTGCGTGTGACCAACCTGGCGCTGGCCGAGGAAAGCCATACCGATGCCTTGACCGCGCTGCACAACCGGCGCTACCTGCTGATGCGGCTGCCCGAGGTGCTTGCCGGCGACGAAAGCGTCGCGGTGCTGCAACTGGACATCGACTATTTCAAGGAGGTCAACGACCGGTACGGTCATGCGGTGGGCGATGCCGTATTGCGTGCGCTTGGCCGCTTGCTCACGGCCGCGCGACGCGACAGCGACATCACCGTGCGCTGGGGCGGCGAGGAGTTCTTGCTGCTGCTGCGCGACGTCGATGCGGCGAGCGCGCTGGCCATCGCCGAACGCTTGCGCCGCGATATCGCCGCGCAGGACTTCGTCGATGGCCGCGGCGGCAAGATCAAGCTGAGCTGTTCGATCGGCTTCAGTCTGCATCCGGTCGCCGAGCACGTCGATGGCTCCACTTTCGACGCGGCGCTGGAACTGGCCGACCTGGCCCTGTATCGGGCCAAGCAGGATGGGCGCAACGTCAGCGTCGGGCTGGTCGCCGCCGCGCCGATACCGGCGGAAGTTCTGCGCACCCCGCTGGCGCCGCAACTCGATGCGCTGCTGGCCTCGGGCCACCTGCGCTGGGTGCGCGACGCTTCTTAGCGTCCGCCGCAGATGCGCGCATCGCCCGTGCGCGTTCCGGTCGCGTCGCTCAACCGTGGTTGTGGCTGCATATCCGGTCGCGCAGGGCGCTTGCGATCGCGTCGGTCTCGCGCAGCGGCGGTGCGCGTCTCGCCATGTCCACGTCGTCGATATCCTGCAGCAAGCCGGCGCTGCGCAATGCCTGATGAAACCGTTCGATCTTCGCCGGCAGCGGCGTGTTGACGAAGGTCTGCACCGGGCAGCCCACGGCGCAGGCCTCGCTGAGCATGTTCACCGAATCGGGCGTGACGATCAGCCGGTCGGCCCAGCCGAGCACGCCGGGATACGGGTTACGGCCGTCGTCGCGACCGGCCCAAAGCAGGCCTGGCACGCCTTTCAGGGCATCGCGAAAAACCTCGATCAGCGCGGGCGAGGTGCGCCGCGAGGCCAGCACCAGCAGGCTGCCGCCTTCCTGGCGCTGGCGTCGCAGCAGACGCTTGGCCAGTTGGCTTGCATAGTCCGCATTCAGCGCGATGCCCTTGCGCGGGCCGCCGAGCAACACGCCGACGCGCGGCTGCGGCAGCTCGGCGAAGTGGGGGCAGGATTCGCGCCCGTCGGCGAGCCACGCGTCGTCCACCGAATTCAAGGAGCCCAGCGGGCGCAGCACGTTGGCGCCGTCGACCTGGTCGTGCCGCGGCGCGATCACCGTATCCCAGTGGGCAGGATCGATACGCGGATCGAGGATCTGCACTGTGTAGCACTGATGATCGGACAGCCCACGCAACAGGCGGGTGAACAGTGCCGCTGCCCGGCCGCAGCCGATCGCCACGTGGGGCCATGGCGGTGCAAACAGTTCGCGCTGGCCAGCGGCCAGCGCGAATCGGCCGCCGAGCGCGAGACGCGGCGCCAGCCATGTCCATGGCGCGCGTGGCTCCAGCAGCAGGTGGCGGATCGGCATCTGCAGGCGCTCGGCCAGCGCCAGGGCCTGGCGCTGATTGCCGGCGGCGGCGTCGGTGATCACCCAGCATTCGCCGTGCAGCTTCAGCATGGGCGTGGGTGCCCCGGCATTGTTTCCCAAATGAGCACAGTACGTTCCCCGTAACCGTTATCTGCTGGCGTACGCTCGCCTATACACTTGCCGCCCATGGCGCCGTCGGCCCATCCCTGCAGCAGAGGATACTCATGACCGAGTTGCTTTCCGAGGCCAGCCTCGACCAGTTGTTCCGCGAAGCCCGAACCTTCAATGCCTGGTTGCCGAAGGAGGTGAGCGACGAGCAACTGCGTCAGCTCTATGAACTGGCCAAGTTCGGCCCGACCAGCGCGAACTCTTCGCCGATGCGCGTGGTGTTCGTGAAGTCGAAGGACGCCAAGGCGAAGCTGGCGCCGTTCCTGTCCGAAGGCAACCGCGCCAAGACCATGGAAGCGCCGGTGACCGCGATCATCGCCACCGACCACGAGTTCTACGAGCAGCTGCCGAGGTTGTTTCCGCACGCCGATGCGCGCAGCTGGTTCGTCGGCAACCAGCCGCACATCGACACCACTGCGTTTCGCAATGCGACCCTGCAAGGTGCCTATGTGCTGATGGCGGCACGTGCGCTCGGGCTCGATTGCGGGCCGATGTCCGGCTTCGACAACGCCGGCGTGGATGCGGCATTCTTTTCCGGTACCGCCATCAAGTCGAATTTCCTGATCAGCATCGGCCACGGCGATGCCAGCCGCAATCTGTTCCCGCGCAGTCCCCGGCTTTCGTTCGACGAAGCCTGCACGATCGCCTGAAACCACCCCACCTTCAACCTTTCAAGGACTCACCTCATGCGTGCATTGAAATATCTCGCTCTCGCCGGCCTGCTCGGCGCCGCCGTATCGGTGCAGGCGGCGCCGGTCACCTACAAGCTCGATCCGAGCCACACCATGGTGCTGTTCAGCTGGAACCACTTCGGCTATTCCAATCCCACCGCCGACTTCGGCCTGGGCGAGGGAACCCTGGTATTCGACGAGCAGGATCCGGCGAAGTCGAGTGTGGACGTGACCTTGCCGCTGGACAAACTCGACACCCACGTGCCGGCGCTGGACAAGCATTTGAAGGAAGCCGATTTCTTCAACGCCGACAAGTACCCGACGGTGACGTTCAAGAGCACCAAGGTGCAGCCGCTGGACGGGCATAAATTCAACGTCACCGGTGATCTCACCGTGCACGGCGTGACCAGGACGGTGGTGCTGGCCGCCACGCTGAACAAAGTCGGTACGCACCCGATGACCAAGGCGCAGTCGATCGGTTTCGATGCCACCGCCAGCATCAAGCGTTCGGACTTCGGCGTCGGTGCGTATGTGCCGATGGTCAGCGACGAGATCAGCATTCGCATCACCACGGAAGGCTCCGTGCCGAAGGCCGGCGCGGCCAAGTAAGCTTCGGCGGCCACAAAAAAACCGCGCCCGAAACGGCGCGGTTTTTTTGTGGCCGCGTCCGGGCGGTGTCAGTCGGCCTTCAGGCCGGCATTCTTCAGCGATTCCAGCTTGCCCATGTCGACGCTGGTGGCGGCTTGTTTCAGCTGATCGATGCTGTCGGCCGTGCCGCTGGCCTTGACCGTGAAACGTTTGCCCAGCACCACGCTGTATTCACCGGATTTGGACTCGGTGTTCCATGCTTCGTGGACCATGTTGCCGTTCGCGGTGTAGGTCTTCTCGTAACCGTGATCGGTTTCCTTTTCTTCCTCCGGCGCCATTGCCGCGGCCATCGCCATGAAGCCCTTGGCGCCACCGGTGTCGGTGATTTCCAGGGTGATGTGCTGGCCGCTGTCGCTGGAGTAGTCGGCGCTGGCTTCGGAAATCTGCATGCCCATCGCACTGTTGCGCTGGGCGGAACTGCTGGTGCGCTTGAGGTTGCCCAGGCTGTCGGGCAGGAACGCCTTGATCTGATCCGGCGCGAGCGCCTCGACGGTGCCGCCACCGGCCACGGCGCCCATCATCTTGCCCATCGCGGCCGACTGCGCGGCGTTGTCGCCGGACCTCTGCGCGGCATCGAGTTCCTTGCCGGCCTGCTCGGCGCGCTGGCCCATCGCAGCGAGTTTGCCGAGTGCGCTGTTGCTGTCGACGGTGACGCTGTCACCGTTGCTGCCGGTGAGGTGCAGCTCGCTTATCGCCGCGCCGGTCATCGCGGCGGTGCCGATCACGCCGCCGACGATCAGGGCAATGATCCAGCTCAGCACGATCGCGATGATCACGCTGACCGCGGTATAGCCGCCGGCCTTCTCCGCCGGGCATTTCATCGTATGCGGCAGGCCGAGATACAGCAGGTAAATGGCGTAGACGGCCCCCGCCAGCGCGATCAGCCAGCCCAGCCACGGCACGATCACGGCGATGCTGGCGACCCAGCTGGCGGTCCACGAGTAGGCGACGGTCTTGAGCGCCTGCACCATGTCCTTCTGGCCGCCGAAGGTGGGCGCCAGCGCGTTGATAATCAGGGCCATCACGTAGACCAGCACCAGAGTCAGTATGTAATGCAGGAGCATGCCGACGATGCCCATGCCGATCGGCGTGCGCACGGTGATGCCGAATACGCTGGTGCCGATCAGGCTGCCCTTGATGAAGCCGGCGACGATCGGGAAGGCCGCGACGATCGCGATGTAACCGGCGTAGAGGCTGTTGGTCGTGGCCGGCTCGGTGGCGACGACGGGCCACTCGGTCCTGGGTGCCATCAGGATGGCCTTGACGCGTTCGACGATTTTTCCGAAATTCATGGTCTGCTCCCAAAGCAGTTGCAGTGGGCCCGGCGCGGTGCGCCGGGTCGAGAGTGATGTACCCGTTTCGTGACCAAACCCGCAACAGCCTCTCGGCCGAGAGCCGCGGCTGATTCCCCGCTCCAAACCCCTTCCGCCCCCCGACAGAAGGCTGCAGCCTGCTACCATTCCCGGCCTGATGTCCAGTCTGGAGTCCGCTGATGTCGCCCCCCTCGTCCGCGATGGTGCCGCTGGTGCCGGCAAATGCCGAAAATCGTTATGAAGTGACGCGCGCCGACCTGCCGCTGTCCTGCCCGATGCCCGGCATGGCGCTGTGGAATTCGCACCCGAAGGTGTATCTGCCGATCGTCGATGACGGCGGGGAATCAACCTGTGCCTACTGCGGCGCGCAATACGTGCTGCGCGACTGATCCTCTGGATGTATTCGAACCGCTGGCGGCACCGTTTTTGCTTGCCTTGGTTGAATGAAAGCCTCCAGCCCAGAGCTCATGTCCAGCATTGCCGTCCCCGCCAAGCTGCTGACTGTGGTCCAACTGATCCCCGCGCTGCATTCCGGTGGAGCGGAGCGTTCGGCCCTGGAGATCGCCCGGGCGCTGGTACAGGCTGGTCACCGCTCGGTGGTGATCTCGGCCGGGGGGCGGCTGGTCGAGCGGCTGCATGCCGAGGGGAGTGAGCACGTCACACTCGACCTGGGCCGCAAGTCGCTGCGCACGCTGGGCCGGCTCGGGGCATTGCGGCGGGTATTGCGCGAACTGAAACCGGACATCGTGCACGCCCGTTCGCGGCTGCCGGCCTGGCTGGGCTGGTGGGCGATGAAGGGGATGGCGCCACGGCCGCACTTCATCACCACGGTGCATGGGCTCAATTCGCCGGGGCGCTACAGCGCGATCCTGCTGCGCGGCGAGCGGGTGGTCGCGGTCTCGCAGACCGTGCGTGATTTTGTGCTGAGCCACTACCCCTGGCTGGAGCCGGCCAAGGTTCGGGTCATTCCGCGTGGCATCGACCCGGACGCGTTCCCCTACGGACATCGGCCTGACGATGCGTGGCAGAAGGCCTTCTTTGCCGAATACCCGGCATTGACCGGCGCGCCTTTGCTGACCCTGCCCGGGCGCGGCACGCGCCTGAAAGGGCATCACGACGCGATCGAGCTGCTGGTCGATCTCAAGCGCCGCGGCATCGAGGCGCGCCTGCTGCTGCTGGGCGTGATCGAGCCCGGTCGCGAGGCGTATGCGGCCGAGCTGCGCGAGCTGATCCGCGTACGCGGCGTCGCCTCGCAGGTGGTGCTGACGCCCCCGCGCCACGACGTCCGCGACGTCTATGCGATATCGGCGTTGATGCTGCAACTGTCGAACAAGCCCGAATCGTTCGGGCGCACCGTGATCGAGGCGTTGTCGCTGTGCCGCCCGGTGCTCGGCTACGCGCACGGCGGCGTCGGCGAGTTGCTGGCCGAACTGTATCCCGCCGGTCGGGTGCCGCCGGGCGATCGCGAGCGGCTGGTCGAGCGCGCGGCCGAGCTGCTGCGCGTGGCGCCGCCGATTTCGCCGCTGCAGAGTTACCGCCTGGCCGACATGCAGCAGGCCACCCTGGCGCTGTACGACGAAGTGGCTGCCGGCTGAGAACCAGCTCGGGACCGCGAACGTTCGCGCTCGCCTACAATGCGTGACCGCCTCCGTTCCGGTCCGCCCATGAATTCTTTCGGCACCTCACTCAAGGCCGCGCTGCGTTCCCCATTGCTGCCCTTCTGGCTGGTGATCGCGTTGCTTCCGTTCGGGCGCAGTTCGGAGCTGGGCACGTTCCTGTGCCTGCTCGGCGTGATCATGGTGTTTGCGCGGGACCCGCAGGCGCTGCAGCAGCATGCCGGCGCGCGTTTGCTGCTGTGGTTACTGGCTGCCTATGTCGGCGCGGCGCTGGTGTCCGCCGTCGATGCGATCATGCCCGGCAAGAGCTGGAGCACGGTGGCCGCGCTGCTGCGCTACGTCCCGCTGGGCTTGTATGCGTGCTTCGCGATCCGGCGCGAGCACAAGTTGCAGGCGCTGTATGTGGCCGTCGCCCTGGTGCTGGCGCTGTGGTGCGCCGACGCGTGGCTGCAGGCGCTGACCGGCTGGAGCCTGGGCGGCCACGCCGAGGCCGAGCGGGTCTCCGGCATTTTCGGCGCCGACAATCTCAAGCTGGGCCCGACCTTGGCGGTGCTGTCGCCGTTTGCGCTGTGGGCGGCGCGGCGACGCTGGGGTTTGCCGGGCCTGCTGCTCGCCTTCGTGCTGATACTCGGGCCGGTGTTGCTGGCCGGCTCGCGTGCGGCCTGGCTGTGCTACGCACTGGTAGCGCTGGGCTTTGCCTGGCGCGAGGCCCGCTCGCCGCTGCGCTTTGCCGGACTCTGCGTGCTCGCGGCGGCGCTGCTGGCCCTGGCCGGCGGGGTCGCCTGGAAAACCTCCGTGCGTTTCCACGATCGGATGCAGCGCACCCTGCTCGTATTGAATGGCACCGACCAGTCGATCGATACCGCGCTCAGCGGCCGGCTCGAGATCTGGCACGCCAGCCTCGGCATGATCGCGGCGCATCCCGTCAACGGCGTCGGCGTGCGAGGTTTTCGCTATGCCTACCCGCAGTACGCACCGGCGAACGATCGGTTCGTGGCGACCGGCGAAGCCTGCGGCGTCGGCGAGGGTGCCTGCCATGCGCACCAGGTGCTACTGGAGGTGCTCACCGAGACCGGCGCGATCGGCCTGCTGCTGTGGCTGGCCGCCGTGGTGGTGGCATGGCGCGCCTGGCGCCGGGTCGGTGCGGCGGCGCGCACGCGGGCGTTCCCGGCCACGCTGGCGCTTGGCGTGATGCTGTTTCCGTTGAACACCCATCTGGCGTTCTATTCGGCATGGTGGGGCCTGTTGTTCGCGTGGCTGCTCGGGTTGTGGTGCGCGAGTCTATTTGTAGCCGGCATCCCTGCCGGCACAGCAGAAACCGGCATCCCTGCCGGACTCCTCAAAGAAGCACGCCCGGGGGAGACGCTCGATGGGGCGTGAGCTGCTGTCGGTGGTGGTGACCACGTTCAACAACGCCGATACGCTCGACGCCTGCCTGCGAGGGGTGAGCTGGGCCGACGAGATCGTCGTGCTGGACTCGGGCTCGACCGATGCCACCACGGCAATCGCCGCGCACTACGGCGCCCGCATCCACACTCAGACATTTGTCGGATACAGCGCGCAGAAGCAGGCGGCCATCGACCTGGCCAGTCATCGCTGGGTACTGCTGCTGGATTCCGATGAATCGCTGGACGCGGAATCCGCCGCAAAGCTGGAGCAGGCGTTGCGGGCGCCGCAGCACGCGGGCTATCAGCTGTGGCGGCGCGAGTGGCAGTTCTGGCGCTGGCAGTCGCGGCGCAGCCGGCTCAACCACTACGTGCGCCTGTTCGATCGGCAGCGTGCGCGGATGAGCGAGCACGAGGTGCACGAAGAGGTGCAGGTGGACGGCTCGATGGGAGTGCTGGACGTGGTCATCGATCACCATGGCGAGCCCGACATCAGCGGACGCGTGGCCAAGGCGAACCGCTATTCCAGCATGCAGCTGACCGATCTGGCCCGGCGCGAGGTGAGCTGGCTGCGGCTGCGCATGGTGGTGTATCCGGCGGTGGCGTTTCTGCGTTACTACGCGCTGCGGGGGCATTGGCGTTCCGGCTGGGCCGGTTTCATCGCGGCGCGGATCCATGCGTTCTACGCGTTCCTGAAATACGCCAAGCTGTACGAGCTGCAGCGTCGGCGACAGGATTGAAGCGACGTCGCATCAATCGGCGCCGCATCGATCCCCAAGCAGGCTGCGCCGAAATTCCTCGGCGATCACCGGCGTGCTGAAGTGCTGCTGCACGTAGTCCTGCGCCGCCGCCCCCATTGATTTGCGCAAGACGGGGTCGCACAGCTTCAGGATCGCGTCGCGCCACGCGGCGACGTCGCCCGGCGGCAGCAGCAGGCCGGTCACGCCGACATCCAGTGTCTCGGGGATCCCGCCGATATCGCTGCCCAGCACGGGGACGCCGGCGGCCTGCGCCTCGACCGAAACCCGGCCGAAGGTTTCCGTCGCGATCGACGGGAAGGCCAGCATGGAGAACGCGCTGTAATACGGGTGGATGTCATGGATCCAGCCCAGGAAGTGATGCCGGCTCGCGGTCGCGGTTGCGGCCGCACGCTCGCGCAGGGTTTGCGCGTCCGGGCCATCGCCCAGCCATAGGCAGTGCAGCCGCGGCTGTTCGGCCATCGCCGCTGTGGCGGCATCGAACAGGGGAAAGATGCCTTTGCCGGTGTGCATGCGACCGGTATAACCGAGCACGATCGCGTCCTCGCCCAGGCCGAGCGAACGCAGGATCTCGCTGCGCTGTTGCGGATCGAAGCGGCACAGCTCCATGTTCACCGGGTTGTACAGCACACGCACCAGATGGCCGGGGACGCCGCGATCCAGGTAGGCCTGGCGGGCGTGCCTGGAGACGGCGAAGAAGTGTTGCGCGAGACGGGGGATCAGGTAGGCGGAAACCGCCTTCATAGGGGGCGTGCGGTGCCGGAACAGTGCCACCGGCACGCGCAGCAGCCGACCGGCCACGATCAGCGGCCAGTATTCCTTGCCGAAGTTTCCGACCAGCCAGTCGGGCTTCAGTTCGCGCGCGGCCCTGAAGACCGCGGCATAGCCGCGCAGGTCGAGCACGTTGCGGAATTTCGCCTTGTACAGGCGCACGCGGGACCGCGCCAGCCCCTGCCAGATCAGGCCGTCGGGGTAGATCACCGCGCTCACTTCGTGCCCGGCCTCGGCCATCGCCTGCACCAGGGCGACGAAATGACTGGCGGCACCCGTGTTCTCGGGATTGGTACCGACAAAGAGCAGTTTCACGCGCGGCGATCCTCGTAACCCGACATCACCCGCATCGCGAATTGCGGCAACAGGTGATGGCGCGCGATCTGCACCCGCGGCAGCTGCCACAAATCCATGCCGGCGACGGCCCGGCCGCGGCGGGTCGTGGTGGCGGCGGCGAAACCGGCTTCGCGTACCGCGCCGGCCACGCGGTCGTCGGCGTCGCCGTACGGGTAGCAGAACTGGGTGACCGGCACGCCGAGACGATCTTCCAGCGTGGCCTTGCTGCCGCGGATCTCGTCGCGCAGCTGCGCATCGCTGCATTGGGTCAGCCGGGGATGGCTGACGGTATGCGCACCGACCTCCATGCCGCCGTGCCGCCAGTCGCGCAGTTGCTGCACCGACATCAGCGGCTTGCGCACGCCCAGCCGCTCGTCGTCCCACTCGTTGTATCGACCGATGCTGCCGCTGACGACATAGCAGGTGGCGCTGAAGCCGTGACGCTGCAGTATCGGCAGCGCAGACTCCAGATTGTCCGCATAGCCATCGTCCAGCGTGACGACGGCGACGCGGCCGCTGCGCTCGCCTTGCAGGTACGGCATCGCGTCGGACATGGAGAGTCCGCGGTAGCCGAACTGCCGCAGCAGCCACATTTGCCGCGCGAATGCGGCAGGGCCGACGTACAGGCTGCGCCAACGGCGAATGTCGCGCGGTGCGTGCGCGATGTTGTGGTAGGTGAGGATTGGTAGTGCGGCTGCCCGCTCCGATGCAGTACGTGTCATGCGTGGCTGATCGACATCGTCGTTCGTGGGAGTTCCGGAAACCGGCGCGGGTTCATGCGGCATTTTCGCACGAAGCGCGCCAACTACAGTACGGCACGCTTCAATATGGCGGCTTCAATATGGAGATGGCCCGTCGTCCGGTCGTGTCTTGAAGCGCTTGTGCACCCACAGGTATTGCGCCGGTGCCTCGCGCGCCATCTGCTCGATGCAGGCGTTGACCCGGGCGGTATCGTCCAGCACGTCCGTGCCGGGGAAGTGTTCCAGCGGTGCGCCGAGCCGCAGCTCGTAACCGCTGCCGTCGGGCAGGCGGCGATGGAAGAACGGAATCACCACTGCACCGGACATCCGGGCCAGGTGATGGGTGGCGGTGATGGTCGCTGCCGGCACGCCGAAGAACGGCACGAACATGGTGTCCTTGCTGCGCATGTCCTGATCCGGCGCGTACCACAGCGTGCCGCCGCCGCGCAGGTATTTCACCGTGCCGCGGATATCGTCCTTGTCGAACATCGCGTCGGCATAGTGCAGCCGCGCCCGCAGCACGATCCATTCGAACGCGGCCGAGTCCATCCGGCGATACATGCCGGCGATGCGGATCCGTTGCGAAACCAGCCGCGCGCACAACTCCAGATGCGAGAAGTGACCGCCCACCAGCAACACGCCCTTGCCCTGCGCCCGCGCCGCCTCGAGATGCCGCAGTCCCTCGATGCGGGTCGGGATGCCGGCGATGCGGCGATCGCTGCCCATCCAGCCCAGCGCGAATTCCACCAGCATCAGGCCGATGTCGCGCAGGTTGGCGTCGACCAGCGCGGCCCGCCCGGCGGCATCGAGTTCGGGGAAGCACAGCGCGATATTGGTCTCGGCGATATGCCGTCGCTCGGAGGGAATTCGCCATACCAGCGCGCCGAGACGGCGGCCCACCCACATCAGCGAGCGCTGTGGCAGTCGCGCGATCAGCCAGATCGCAGCCACGCCCAGCCATGCCGGCCATTGGCGCGGCGCGAGCAGGGAGTGGGTGAAGTGGGGGCGGGGCATGCCGGGCATCGTCGGCATTGTAGCGGGCCGCCTTCGACAGCGAGTCAGTTGGGTTCGACGGGTCTCGCTATACTCGCGCGTCCGCTGCAAGGATCCACGGTTGCGTTATCTCTATACCCTCGCGATGTTTCTGGCGACGCCGCTGCTGGTGCTGCGGCTGCTGGCGCGCGGGGTGCGTTCGCGGCCATACCATCGCCGCTGGCCGGAGCGGTTCGGTTTTTTCGATCCGCCAGGGTTCATCGGAAGCCTGTGGGTGCATGCCGTATCGGTCGGCGAGGTGAACGCGGCCGAGCCGCTGATCAAGGCATTGCGCCGGGATTATCCGAACGCGCCGCTCGTGATCACCACGGTCACGCCGACCGGTACCGCGCGCGTACATCAGCTGTTCGGCGACAGCGTATTCCATGTCTACCTGCCGTACGACCTGCCGTTCGCCGTGGGCAGATTCCTGAAAAGGATACGGCCGCGACTGGCACTGATCGTGGAAACCGAGATATGGCCGAACCTCTATTTCGCCTGCCGGCGGCGGGGAATTCCGCTGATGATCGTCAATGCGCGGCTGTCCGAGCGTTCGCTGCGCGGCTACAAGCCGCTGCGCGGGCTGGCGCGTTCGGCGTTGCGTTGCGTCCGCGTGATTGCCGCGCAGTCGCGCACCGATGCCGCCCGTTACCGGCTGCTGGGTGCCGACCCGCAGCAGATACTGGTCACTGGCAACATGAAGTTCGACATGCCGATCCCGGATGGCGCTGTGGCGAAGGGTGCAGTCATGCGCAGCCATTGGGGACCGCGGCGGCCGGTATGGATGGCCGCGAGCACCCACGAAGGCGAAGAACTGGCGGTACTCGAGGCACACCTGCAGGTATTGCATCGATTGCCCGATGCCCTGCTGCTGCTCGCGCCGCGTCATCCGGAGCGCTTCCGGGTCGTCGAACAAGCGGTACGCAGCCTGGGCTTCACGGTCGCCACACACAGTAGCGATGACGTGCCGTCGCCATCGCATCAGGTCTTCGTGATCGATGCGATGGGGCAGCTGATGCCGTTCTTCGCGGCGACCGAGGTGGCCTTCGTCGGCGGCAGCCTGGTGCCGATCGGCGGCCACAATGTATTGGAGCCTGCAGCCCTGTCCGTTCCGGTCCTGGTAGGTCCGCATACTTTCAACTTCGAGGAGATCACCCACAGCCTGATCCAGCAAGGTGGCGCCGAACGCGTGGCTGACGCCGATCGGCTCGGCCCGGACGTGCTGAAGCTGTTGCTCGACGCCGCCAAGCGCGCGCGCATGGGGCAGGCCGCGCAGCAAGTGTTCGAGCGCGAACGCGGCGCGGTGCAGCGGATCATGCGGCTGATCGATACGGCGCTGCAGGAATAGCCCCCGTGCGACGGGTGCAACGAGTGGCGGCTTTTTACTGCAGCAAGGCGTTGATCGTCTCGAGATCCTTCACGTCGGCGGTGCCGGCGGTTTCCTTGAGCAGCAGCTTGTTCAGGATGAACTGGTGGCGGGCCTGCGAATAACTGCTTTCCGAAGAGGTCAGGGTCTGGATCGCCAGCAGCACGTTGGTCATCGTCTGGGTGCCCACCTCGAAGCCCGCGCGGGTCGCTTCAAGCGCCTTCTGGCCGGAGTCCACCGAGGCTTTGGCCGACTCCACTTGGGCGATGCCGGCGATCACCGAACGGTAGTAGTTGAGCGTATCGCGCACCACCTGGCGGCGCTGCGATTCCATCGCGTCGGTGGCGGAATCGCGCTGGTAGATCGACTGGCGCACATGCGACTGGGTCGCGCCGCCGGAAAAGATCGGCACGTTCAGCGTCAGTCCGATGGTGGTCGAGGACGGGTCGCGGAAACGGCTGTTGGCGTCGGTTTCCGACCAGCTGGCGCCCTTGCCGTAAGTTACCCCTGCGCTGATCGTTGGCAGATGGCCCGCGCGCGCGGCGGTGATGTTGTGCTCCGCGGCCTCCACGTTGTTTTTCTGCGCGAGCAGGTTGGGATTGGTCAGCAGGGCCTGCTTGACCCAGCTGTCCTGATCGGCCGGTGTCGGCGGCTCCATCGGCAGGTCGTCGCGCAGTTTCTTTAGATCGCCGGTCGGCTTGCCAGTGATCTGGGTGAGCGCCTCGCGCGCATCGTTGAGCGCGTTCTGCGCGGCGATCGTCTGGGACTTGGCCGCCTCGTAGTAAGCCTTCGCCTGGTAAACGTCGGTGATCGCCGAGAGGCCCACCTTGTAGCGCTGGTCGGACTGTTCGTACTGCTGCCGGAATGCATCCTCGTTGGCCTTGGCGTAGGTCAGCTCGTCCTCGCTGGTCAATACGCCGAAATAGGCCGTGGCCACCCGCACGTACAATTCCTGGGCCGCCGCCTGGTACAGCTCGTCCTGGGCATCCGAGGCGGAGTGTGCGGCCTTCAGGCTGGCGTACTTGCTGAAGTCGAGCACGGTCTGGCTCAGCGTGCCGCTGATGTTGCGCGAGCGGCTATGCCCCACCAGATGGCCGCCCTGGGTCTGGCTCAGGCTCATGCTTCCGTTGATCTGAGGCAGCAGCGCCGCGCGCGCCTGAGCCACATCTTCGCCGATGGCCAGCCGGGTGGCGTCGGCCTGGGACAGCACCGGGTCGTTGGCGCGTGCGTCGTGGTAGGCATCGAGCAGATCCGTGCCGTGGCTGGGCAGCGATATGGCGGCCATGGCCAGGGCCAGGGAGAGCAGCTTCAAACGCATGGATTGCCTCATGGGGATCGGTCGGGGCGTAGTCAGAAGACGAACCGTTGCGGGGGTTCGGCATGAGTCAGATAGGGGAGGTCGGTCTCGAACAAGGTTTCCTCGCGATAACGCCCGGCACCTTCATGGGTCAGCAAGGTGGCCTGTTGCGCCGGCGAGAGCCCGCGCACGGCCAGCAAACGGGCGCCAGGCTTGAGCCAGGTCAGCCAGTGCGGAGGAATCTCGAAGACAGCGCCGGTTACCACCAATGCATCGAACAAGCCGTCGGGTTGCCACGCCTGGACGGCCTCGGCGGTGACCAGGCTGGCGTTGACGATGCCGGCCGCCTGCAGTCGTTGCGCCGCCGCCGCGGTGAAGTCGGCATGCATGTCCACGCTGGTCACCTGCGCGGACAAGATGGCCAGGCAAGCGGTGAGATAGCCCGAGCCGGTGCCGATTTCCAGCACGCGATCGGTCGGCTGCAACTCCAGCGCCTGCAGCACGCGACCCTCCACCACCGGCTTCATCATCACTTCGCTGTGGCCCAGCGGCAGGCACAGGTCGGCGAAGGCGAGCTGGCGGTGTTCGGCGGCGACAAAATCCTCGCGGTGCACGCGGCCGATGACTTCCAGCACACGGCCGTCCAGTACGTCCCATGGGCGCACCTGGTTTTCCACCATGTTCAGTCGCGCCTGCTCGATATTCATCGCCATCTGCTCGTGTCCCGTGCGGATCGAAAAAGGTCAAAGAGAATAAGCGCTGCGGCTCGCTCCCACAATGACAGGTCCGACAGTGACAAGCCTGCCGGTTGCGCGTTGGCCTACTAAGTGCCGGAAGTCACCGCGACGGGCTGACGGTCGTCACCCATCGCCGGATGGCAGCCGAAATGGCGCTGGACCATCGAGCCGACGCCATTCTGGAAAATAATTGAACCGCTGCGTATAATAAAGCTCGAATTCCTTTTTGTGAAGGTGGAGGCATGAATACCAGCGCGCCGATCAAACCCCAGGGCCCCGGTCGCCCGAAGGACATGGAGAAGCGTGCGGCGATTCTGGCGGCGGCCAAGGCGTTGTTCATCCGCAATGCGTTTGCCGGCACCAGCATGGACGCGATCGCAGCCGACGCCGGAGTATCCAAGCTCACCGTCTACAGCCATTACGGCGACAAAGACAACCTGTTCCGCGAAGTGATCCGCTCGCGCATCCAGGACCTGTTGCCGGAAGAGACCTACTTCTTCGATCCGAAGGTCGATATCAAGACCACCTTGCTGCGGGTGGCGCTGACCCACGCCCATCTGGATTGCAACGCCGAAACCGTGGGCACCTTCCGCGCCATCCTCAGCGACTGCCGGCAAGGCAACCCGCGCTACGGCAAGTTGATCTGGGAAGAGGGCGCCATGCGCACGCATGGCTTGATGGAACGTCTGCTGCGGCAGGCGGTTGACGCCGGCCAGCTCGACATCGACGACGTGCCGCGGGCCAGTGCGCAGTTCCTGACGCTGATCAAGGGCAATCTGATGATGCGTCAGATGTTCGGCTGCGCCGAATGTCCCGAGAGTTATGCCCAGGAAATCGAGACCACGGCGAGAGCCGGCGTCAGCATGTTCCTGCGCGCCTTCCTGCCGCGCGGCAATCCATCGGCCTGAGGGCATTCACCGGACGCGTCCGATGCAGGCAGGTCTGTGCGTGCCGTTATGCGAAATCGGTCAGGCGCCGATGTTCGACAACGCGGGCGATCTACCAGTCCAGGTTCGGTGGCGATTCGGACCCGTACGCTTCCGTTTTTACCGCGTCGGCCTGCACAGCCATCCGGTGTCAGGGTGCGTGATAATGCCTCACAGATCCGAGTAAAGGTTGCCCGATGAAGCTGCAGGTGCCGTTTGTCCAGTTACCGTTGCAGTTCGATGCCGATGTGCTGGCGCGTGAGATCGCCGCCCTCGGCAGCGAGCACTGGCGCGAACACCCGCAAAAATTCCCGGGCAATTACGCCCTGCCGCTGATCTCGGCCGGCGGCAATCCCGACAACGACGCGGTAGCCGGCGCGATGCGCCCTACCCCATATCTCGCGCAATGCCCGTACCTGATGCAGGTGCTGGCGCGGATCGGAGGAGTGTGGGGACGCACGCGGCTGATGAAGCTGACTGGCCAGGCCGAGGTCAGTCCGCATGCCGACATCAACTACTACTGGCGTGAGCGAGCGCGCGTACACGTGCCGATAGTGACCCGACCCACGGTGCGCTTTCTGTGTGGCGACGCCGAGGTCAACATGGCGCCGGGCGAGTGCTGGGTCTTCGACACCTGGCGCACGCATCAGGTCATCAATGCGGCCGACGACGAGCGCATCCACCTGGTGGCCGACACGGTCGGCGGCGAGCCGTTCGCGGACCTGGTCAGGCGCGGTCGCGCGCCCGGTCACGGCGCTTTCGACGGCTGGCGCGCGGAGCCCACTGCGCCGCAGGCCGGCGCCCTGTTCTCGCTGCGCTATGAAGCCGTCAACGTACCGGTGGTGATGACGCCGTGGGAGCTGCGCGAACACGTCAGCTTCCTGTTTGGCGAGGCGCGTGCGCACCCGCAACTGGAACTGGCGCACCAGATCGCCATACGGTTCCTGCATGTCTGGCGGGCATTGTGGGCACAGTACGGTACCGATCAGGCCGGCTGGCCGGCCTACCGCGTAGCGCTCGATGCGTTCTCGGACGACATGGAGCGCTACGCAGTGCCACTCCAGATGGTCAATGGCGCGCTGTTCATGAACACGTTGCGAGGAATGATCCTGCAGGTGGCGTTGATCGATAACGCCGCGGTCGCGGACGCCGGCGAACCGCGAACGCCGATGGCGTCGACAGTGATTCAGGCACGCAGCGATCACAGCGGGGGCGATCCCCTGTTCGACCGTCCGGTCTTCATCATTTCGCCGCCACGCGCGGGTTCGACGTTGCTGTTCGAGACGCTGGCGCAGGCGCCGGGCTTGTACACGATCGGCCACGAGAGCCATGCGCTGATCGAAGGCCTGCAGAAGTTGCACCCCGCCAGCCAGGGCTTCGATTCCAACCGGCTCGATGCGACCGCGGTGACGCCGGAACTCGCAGCGGAATTACGGCGGCGTTTCCACGCCGAACTGCGCGATCGCGATGGCCACCCGGCGAAAACGTCACCGGTACGTCTGCTGGAGAAGACCCCGAAGAACGCGCTGCGCGTGCCGTTTCTGGCAAAAATTTTCCCAGAGGCGCACTTCGTCTATCTGCACCGCGACCCGCGCCAGACGCTGGGCAGCATGCTCGATGCGTGGCAATCGGGCCGCTTTCGCACCTATCCGCAGCTGCCCGGATGGGACGGCCCGCCATGGTCGCTGCTGCTGGTTCCCGGCTGGCGTGAATTGAGCGGGCGCTCGCTGCCCGACATCGTCGCCACGCAGTGGAGTACCACCACGCGCATCTTGCTGGACGATTTCGATGCACTCCCGGCCGAGCGCCGCCAAGTTGTCCACTATGACGCGTTGCTCGCCGATCCAGCGACGGAAGTGGCGCGCCTGTGCGCGGCACTCGGGTTCGACTGGGATCGTCCGCTCGATGCCGCGCTGCCGTTGTCGCGTTTCACCCTTTCCGCACCCGCGCCCGACAAGTGGCGCCGGCATGCCGGGCAGATCGACGCGGTATTGCCAGGCTTGCAGCGGATCATCCAGCGGGCAGAACGGTTCGCTGCGCAGCACACTCCGCCGCCCCAGGCGGGCTGATCTTCACCTGGCTTTTTCATGCGCATTTCTACGCTGGGGAGGTCTCGGTGGCACTGGCATGTCGATGTCCCGCCCGGGTCCCTTTCCATCTACGCAGGAGCAAGTCATGGCCAAGACCAAACCGTTCGTCAGCGACATCGAGAACATCCGCAAGCGCGCACGCAAGGACATCGACAAAGGCGCGATGACAGCGGGCTACAGCGCCGACCGGGCCACCGTGGTCAAGCTGCTCAATCATGCGCTGGCCACTGAACTGGTCTGCGTGCTGCGCTACAAGTATCACTATTACATGGCGTCGGGCATCAACTCGCAGGCGATCAAGGCCGAATTCCTCGAGCACGCCAACGAGGAGCAAGGCCACGCCGACCAGATCGCCGAGCGCATCACCCAGCTCGATGGCAAGCCGAACCTGTCGCCCGAGGGTCTGCTCAGCCGCAGCCATTCCGACTACGTCGAGGGCGAGGACCTGGTCGACATGATCAAGGAGGATCTGGTTGCCGAGCGCATCGCTATCGACAGCTATCGCGAAATGATCACCTACATCGGTACCGACGACCCGACCACGCGCCGCGTGCTGGAAAGTATCCTGGCGGTGGAAGAGGAACACGCCGAAGACATGAACACGCTGCTGGAACAGCTTGGCAAGAAGGGCGAACCCGCGAAGCCGGCGCCGGGCAAGAAGCCGGCTGCCAGCAAACAGGGTTGATCGCCACGAACGAATGCAATGCGTGCGCCCATTTGTTCCGCGCTCACCAGCCGGCCAGTGCCAGCTTGCCGATCATCGTGCCCGACTCCAGCCGGCGATGCGCTTCGCGCAGGTTCGCGGCGTTGATCGGCGCGAGCGTCTCGGTGCGCGTGCCGCGCAATTCACCGGCGTCGATAAGCGCGGCCACGCGCTCGAGGATGCGGCCTTGCTCGGCCTGGTCGGCGGTTTTGAAGCGCGGTCGGGCGAACATCATTTCCCAGTGGATGCCGATCGACTTGGCCTTGTACGGATCGCCGATCTTCAGCGCACTGCTCGGCTCTACGATCAGGCCGACGTGGCCCAGCGGCGCGAGGATCTCGCCGAGAATGTCCCAGTAGAGTGCGGTATCGGCGAGATTGAGTGCGGCATCGACCTGGTCGAAACCCAGCACGGCCAGCTGCGGTGCCAACGGCTGGCGATGATCGATCACGTGCTGCGCGCCCAGCGAGCGACACCAGGCTATGGTCTGGACGCGCGAAGCGGTGGCGATGACGGTGAAGCCCGCACGCCGCGCCAGCTGGATCGCGATCGAGCCGACGCCGCCGGCACCGCCGACGATCAGCAGCGACTTGCCAGCGCCGCCCTTTTCGCTGTCGAACGGCATGCGCTGGAACAGCAGTTCCCACGCGGTGATCGTGGTCAGCGGCAGCGCTGCGGCATCAACCAGGTCGATCGACCGTGGCGCATGGCCGACCAGGCGCGCGTCCACCAGCTGGTACTCGGCGTTGCTGCCCGGGCGAGTGATATCGCCGGCGTAGTAGACGCGGTCGCCCGGCTCGAATCCGCTGACCGATTCACCGACCGCTTCGACCGTGCCGGCGGCGTCATAGCCGAGCACCTTCGGCCGGGCTTCGATCTGCGGCTTCGGCGAACGGACTTTGGTATCGACCGGATTCACCGAGATGGCCTCGACGCGCACGAGCAGGTCATGCTCGCCGGGCGCGGGTTTGGGCTGTTCGACATCGACCAGCGATTGCGGATCGTCGATCGGCAGGTAACGTGTGAGTGCGACGGCTTTCATGCTTGCGGCTCCGTGGCGAGGTTGAACGGTACCGGTGGCGGATTGCGCTCGGCGAACATGCCATTCCAGTAAGGGTAGTAGGGATAAGGCGGGGTGACCGCGCTGGCCGCGTCGAGCCGGGCGAGTGCTGCGGCGCCGAGCGTCCAGCCGGCCGCGCCGAGGTTGTCGCGTAGCTGGGCTTCATTGCGCGCGCCGATCAGCACGGTGGAAACCGTGGGCCGCGTCAGCAGCCAGTTCAGCGCAATCTGCGGGATCGTGCGGCCGGTTTCCGCGGCGACGGCTTCCAGCGCATCGATCACGCGATACAGCCGCTCCCCGTCGACCGGTGGCGCGAAGTCCGCGGTCTCGTGTAGACGGCTGCCCTGGGGCAGCGGCTGGCCGCGACGAATCCTGCCGGTGAGCCGGCCCCAGCCCAGCGGACTCCACACCACCGCGCCGACACCTTGGTCCCGCCCCAGCGGCATCAACTCCCACTCGTAGTCGCGCCCGATCAGCGAGTAGTAGGCCTGGTTCGCCACGAAGCGCGAATAACCATGCGTGTCGGCCGCGGCCTGCGACTTCATCAGCTGCCAGCCGGAGAAGTTCGACGCGCCCAGATAGCGCACCTTGCCCGCGCGCACCAGATCGTCCAGCGTCGACATCACCTGCTCCACCGGCGTCATCGCATCGAAATGGTGCAGCTGCAGCAGGTCGATGTAGTCGGTACCGAGCCGCTTCAGTGCGCGTTCCACGCCGCCGATCAGGTGATGGCGCGAGGCGCCGACATCGTTCGGGCCATCGCCCGCGCGCAAGGTGAGCTTGGTCGAGATGATCGCCCGCTCGCGTCGGCCCTTCAGCGCGGCGCCGAGGATGGCTTCCGATGCACCGTCCGAATAGACGTCCGCTGTGTCGAACAAATTCGCTCCGACATCGAGGCAGATGCCGACCAGCCGCTTCGCCTCCTCGACGTCGGTGTCGCCCCATGCGCTGAACAACGGCCCCTTGCCGCCGAACGTGCCGGCACCGAACCCGAGCGCGGGCACCTTGAAGCCGGAGTTGCCGAGATAGCGGTATTCCATGAAGGCGGTCCTTGTGAAACTCAGAGAGGGGTTTCGGTACAGATCACGACGGCTATCCGCCGTGACGGTTGGATGTCCAGCCGTACGCTCCATAGCGCGACAACGAGCCCGAGCACCGGCAGCAGCGCCGCCACCCAGCTCACCGCGGCCAGGCCCGGGCCAAGGCTGATCACCACGCCGCCCAGCCATGCACCGATCGCGTTGCCGAGGTTGAACGCAGCGATGTTGAAGCTCGACGCCAGTACCAGACCGCCAGTGGCCTTCTGCAATACGCGCAGCTGTAGCGGGGCCACGGTGGCGAAGGCGGCGATGCCGAGCAGGCCGCTGAAGGCGATCATCGCCGGCTTGCTGTGCAGCGCGAACGTCATCGTGCCGAGCACGATCGCCAGTGCGGCCAGCGTACCCAGCAGGGTCGCCACCAGCCGGCGGTCGGCGAGACGGCCACCGAGCAGGTTGCCGATCACCGTGCCGCCGCCGAACACCAGCAGGATCGGTGACACCGCGCTGTCGGCGAAGCCGGTGACGCGGGTGAGGATAGGCTGGATATAGGTGAACACCGCGAACACGCCGGCAAAGCCGAGCACGGTCATCAGCAGGCCCAGCAGCACCTGCGGATGCGCGATGCCTTTCAGTTCCTCGACGAAATTCATCGGTGTGCTGTCGCCGCGGTCGGCCGGTACCAGCATGGCGATGATCGCGGTGGCGAGCACGCCGATCGCGCTGACCGCCCAGAACGTGGCGCGCCAGCCGAAATGCAGCCCCAGCCATGCGCCGGCCGGCACGCCGAGCAGGGTCGCCACGGTCAGGCCGGTGAACATGATCGAGATCGCCGAGGCCTTGCGATCCTCCGCCACCAGCCCGGTCGCCACCACCGCGCCCACGCCGAAGAAGGTGCCGTGGGCCAGCAAGGTGATCCCCCGGGCGAGCATCAGCACAGCGTAGTTCGGCGCCAGCGCGCTGGCGAGGTTGCCGATGGTGAAGATCACCATCAGCGCGATCAGCGCGGTCTTGTGGGGCAGCCGGCTGTTCGCCGCGGTCAGCAGCGGCGCACCGAAGAACACACCCAGCGCGTAGCCGGAAATCAGCAGGCCGGCTGCGGCGATGCTGACATGCAGGTCGGCCGACACCTGCAGCAGCAGGCCCATGATCACGAATTCGGTGGTGCCGATGCCGAACGCGCCGGCGGTCAGCGCATACAGCGCCAGGGGCGTGCGGGTGCGGGTGATGGCAGTGGAGGGCATGGCGACGATCCAGGCAGAAACGATGCACCAGCTTAGGCAGTTGCTTTTTTGTCAAAAACCGCCAAGATGACTAATCATTTTCAATAAATGATTGATAGTCATGGACCGCGTCGGCGATCTCAGCCTGTTCCTGCGCGTGCTCGACCTGGGCTCGATCAGCGCGGCCGCGCGCAGCCTCGACCTGTCGGTGGCGGTGGCCAGCCAGCGCCTGAAGCGGCTGGAGCGCGACCTCGGCGTGCGCCTGCTGCACCGGACCACGCGCCAGCTGCATGCCACGCCGGAAGGCGCCGCCCTGGCCCAACAGGGACGTACGCTGGTGGAGGATCTGGAAGCGCTGACCGGCGGCATTCGCCAGACCGCCACCGAAGTGGCCGGAACCTTGCGGGTCACCTTGCCGGCGTCGTTCGGGCGTCAGTACATCTCGCCGCTGCTACCGGAGTTCCTGGCGCGGTATTCACGGGTGAGGCTCAGCGTGAATCTCAACGACCAGATGCTGGATCTGGTCGGTTCCGGTTTCGATCTGGGCATACGCGTCGGCGCGCTGGGCGACTCCGGCCTGGTGGCGCGCCAGCTGGCGGTGAACCGGCGCGTGCTGTGCGCATCGCCCGATTACCTGTGCCGGCGCGGCATGCCGCGCACGCCGGAGGATCTGGCCGCGCACGACTGCCTGCTGCTGGTCGGCAGTCAGGGTCGCCAGGACGTGTGGCGTTTCGGCGATGGCCAAGGCGGCGAGATCGCACAGCGGGTGGATGGCCGCTTCGAGAGCAATCTCGGCGAGTTGCTGCGCGACGCCGTGGTGGCCGGCCTGGGTATCGCGATGCACTCGATCTGGCATGTGCACGAAGAATTGCGCACGGGACAGCTGCAGGTGCTGTTGCCGAACTATCCGCTGGCCGCCACCGGCATCCACGCGGTGATGCCGCAGCGCCGGCTGGTGCCGCCGCGGGTACGCGCGTTCGTCGATTTTCTGGCCGAGCGGCTGGGGGATCATCCGCCGTGGGAGAACTGAGCGGCGTACGGGCGTCATGGGAAGACCCCCGCCGCGGCGGCATAGCGATCCGCCGGGTCTGCGAAACAGGCTGCGCGCTCCATTCGGATCACGCAGCCGCCCGGGCTGGACTCAGTCTTTATTCTCGGCCTGGTAACGCGCGATGCCGGCCACGATCTCGGCCTTCGCCTCGTCCGCGCCGACCCAGCCTTCGACCTTGACCCACTTGCCCTTCTCGAGATCCTTGTAGTGCTCGAAGAAATGACCGATGCGCTCCAGCCAGTGCGAGGAGACGCCCTTCATGTCGGTGATGTGCGCATAGCCGGGAAAGATCTTCGGTGCCGGCAACACGATCAGCTTCTCGTCGCTGCCGGCCTCGTCGGACATCTTGAGCATGCCGACCGGGACGCAGCGGATCACCGAGCCGGGAATCAGCGACAGCGGCAGGATCACCAGCGCGTCCAGCGGATCGCCGTCGCCGCCCAGCGTGCCCGGCACGTAGCCGTAGTTGCACGGATAACGCATCGGCGTGGACAGGATGCGATCGACGAAGATCGCGCCGCTCGTCTTATCCACTTCGTACTTGACCGGCTCGGCATCCTTCGGGATTTCGATGACCACGTTGATTTCGTGCGGCACGTCGCTGCCGGCGGGGACGAGATGCAGACCCATGGGATGTCCTTGCTACGGAGGAGAAAGTTGGCCGGCAAGCATACGTCAAATGCTGCTGCGGCGCAGCAACGATAGCTTTGTCTGGACCGGGGTCAGGCCTTTTTCGGCATCCGGTAGGGCCGTTCGCGCAGCCACTTGGTGGCGATCCACTTCTCGCCGCGCAGCACCGGCAGACCCGCATGCAGCGAGCTGTAGTCGCCGCTTTCGTAGGCGAAATAGACGGCCGTACCGCGGCGCGCGGTGACGGTCAGGCCGATCTCGGGGAACGCCGTGCCGCCGCCTAGCTCGGGCGTGTTCAGATACATCACCACACTGGCGATGCGCTGCCCGCCGACGGCCGTGATCGCGCCGTAGCCGGGCTGGTCCGGGTCGAACCAGTCGAAGTGCGGTTCGTACTCCTGGCCCGGCAAGTAATGCAGGATCTGCGTCCCTTCGCCATGATTCACCGGCACACCGAGCAAGCCGGCCAGGCGTTGTTCGATGCGACCGACCAAGGGCAGCTCGTTCAAGGTGAAGAACATGCCTTCACTGGTACGCCGCTGATCGACTTGATGGCGGCCGTCGCTGTCGACGGTGAGCGCGCGCTGCAGTCGGGGTCGCGCCAGTCCGATCAGCTCGGCGCATTCCTGTTCGGTAAGCACGCCGTCCAGCACCCGCAGCATGGGAGCCTCCACGCTGACCGGGATCCGGATGGTATGCCCGTCGATGCTGACTTCGGGTGCCTGCGGAGGTCTGGTGCGCAAGCCTCGTGGCGCCGGGTTGCCGGTGGTCGCGTGCAGCGCGGCCAGCGGCAGTTTCATCACTTCGGCAACGATGCCGCGACTCTGCCGCGGATCGTAGCCGTTCTCCTTCATCAACCGCAGCACCTCCGGCACGCCGTGGCCTGCGCGTGTCGTGGCAAGAATCCATTCGCGCAATTCGGGACTGATCGTGATGCGTGACTGCATGGCGGCGCGGATCGGGAGCGAGAAAGAGCGTCTACTTTACGAGCGATCTGCGGCGCGTCCAAACGCCGCGAGCCGGCAACGACCTGCTTGCGGTACCGCATGAAGCACGCGAGTCGCCTTACTTCAGCTGATCCCACAGGAAATCGTAAGCCAGCGCATGCATCAGTGCGGCCTGCTTGTTGTCCGCACCGGCGCCGTGGCCGCCTTCGAGATTCTCGTAGAACCACACGTTCGCCATGCCCATCGCCTTCATCTTCGCGGCCATCTTGCGCGCCTGCACCGGGCCGACGCGGTCGTCGCTGGTGGTGGTGTAGAACAGCACCGGCGGGTAGTGCGCGTCCTTCTGCAGGTTCTGGTACGGCGAGAACGTCTTGATGAAGTTCCAGTCCGCGGTGTCCGGATCGCCGTACTCGGCCATCCACGACGCGCCGGCCGACAGGTGGGTGTAGCGCTTCATGTCGAGCAGCGGCACTTCGCACGCGATCGCGCCGAACAGCTGCGGATACATCGTCAGCATGTTGCCCATCAGCAGGCCGCCGTTGCTGCCGCCTTCGGCGCCGAGATGTTTTGCGCTGGTCACGCCCCGCTTGACCAGATCCTCGGCCACCGCGGCGAAATCCTCGTACGCGCGCGGACGGTTCGCCTTCAGCGCGGCCTGGTGCCACTGCGGGCCGTACTCGCCGCCGCCGCGGATATTGGCGATCACGTAGACGCCGCCGCGGTTCAGCCAGGCGCGGCCGATGCTGCCGCTGTAATGCGGCTGCAGCGAGACTTCGAAGCCGCCGTAGCCGTACAGCAACGTGCGGTTGGAACCATCGAGCTTCATGTCCTTCGGGGTGATCTCGAAATACGGCACTCGGGTACCGTCTTTCGATGAGACGAAGTGCTGGCTCACCGCGAATGCCGCGGCGTCGAAGAACGCCGGTTCCTGCTTGATCGTCTCGGCTGCGGCACTGCCCAGCACGCCGCGCTCCAGCGATGCCGGCGCAAGGAAGCCGGCGACGTCGAGCCAGTATTCGTCGCTGTGGTCGGGGTCGGTGTCGATCACGCTGATCGTGCTCATCGCGGGCGCGCCGGGCATCGCCTCGCGCTTCCAGTCGCCGGTCGGCGCCGCCGCCAATGGCGGGGTCAGCACTTCCAGCCGGCTCTTGACGTCGTCCATCAGATTGAGGATCAGGTGGTGCCGGGTCCACGCGTACGAGTCCAGCGAGGTATGCGCGTCGGGCTGGAACAGCACGGTGAAGTGGCGCTCGCCGGCCATGAAGCTGTCGAACCGCGTCGCCAGCAGCGCGCCGGAGGGATAGGTGGTGCCGCCGACCGTCCACGGTGAACGGATCCGCACCATCAGCCATTCGCGACGGGCGTCGGTGTCGGCGTCGGTCGGCACGTCGAGCCGGGTCAGCTTGTCGCCGTTGCGCTGGTACAGCTCGCTGTGGAAGAAATCCTTGGCGACGGAAACGAAGTCACGTTCATAGCCTGGCGTGCGGTCGTGATACGCGCTGATCGCGAGGTCGGTCGGCTTGCCTTCGTACACGGTGATGGCGGCCGACAGTGGCGTACCGCGCCTCCACTGCTTGACGATGCGCGGATAGCTCGATTCGGTCATCGAGCCGGGGCCGAAATCGGTGCCGACGTAGATGGTGTCCTCGTCGATCCAGCCGACCTGGCTTTTCGCTACCGGCAGCTCGAAGCCGTCCTTCACGAAGGCCTTGTGCGGAATGCTGAATTCGC
Source organism: Rhodanobacter terrae (assembly GCF_042657005.1). Classification (NCBI taxonomy): domain Bacteria; kingdom Pseudomonadati; phylum Pseudomonadota; class Gammaproteobacteria; order Lysobacterales; family Rhodanobacteraceae; genus Rhodanobacter; species Rhodanobacter terrae. Next base: position 22,984 of record NZ_JBHSNG010000004.1, on the reverse strand, counting down.
GCACCACCGTCGCGTCGCCGCCATCGGGCGACAGCGAGATCAGGCAGCGCTCGAATGCCGGCTTCAGGCATTGCGCGCCCTTGTATACCCAGCGCTTGCCTTCGGCCTTGTTCAGCGCATCGACGTCCAGCAGCACTTCCCACTTCGGTTCGGCCTTGCGGTATTCGGCCAGTGTGGTACGTCGCCAGATGCCGCGCGGATGCGCCTTGTCGCGCCAGAAGTTGTAGAGCTCATCGCCCATGCGATTGACATAGGGGATGCGTGCATCCGAATCGAGCACTTCGAGGATGCTGTCGCGGGTCTTGACGAACTCGGTGTTGTCGACGAACTGCTTCGTCGTCACCGCGTTCTCCTGCTTCACCCAGTCCATCGCGCGGGCGCCGTGGATGTCCTCCAGCCATAGGAATGGGTCGTCCATCGATGGGGCATCCGTGGACGCCTTGGCGGGTTGGTTCTCGAGTTGGCTGTTTTGGGCTTGGGTATCGTTCATGCCCGCCAGTGTGACGCCGAGTGCCAGCATCAGCCAGACCGATTTCATCGTGTGCCTCTCGTGTGCGAATGGATCGGCAGGCGGGGCCCGCCGTCGGTCGAGCGTAACGGCGCGACGATACGGGTGCTTGTGACTAAAGTCAGGGCGAGCCGATCTGCGCGTAGCCACCAAACAAAAATCCCGCCTCGCCGGCGGGATTTTCGCTGAAGTGGAATGCGTGTCCTACAGCAACGGAATCAGCAGCAGCGCCACGATATTGATGATCTTGATCAGCGGGTTCACCGCGGGACCGGCGGTGTCCTTGTACGGATCGCCTACGGTATCGCCGGTGACCGCGGCCTTGTGCGCCTCGGAGCCCTTGCCGCCGTGGTGGCCGTCCTCGATGTACTTCTTGGCGTTGTCCCACGCGCCGCCACCGGTAGTCATCGAGATCGCCACGAACAGGCCGGTCACGATGGTGCCGATCAGCACGCCGCCGAGCGCCTGCGCGCCGGCGACGGACGAGCCGGCGAGCCACTTGAAGCCGAACGCGACCACGATGGGCACCAGCACCGGCAACAGCGAGGGCACGATCATTTCCTTGATGGCGGACTTGGTCAGCATGTCCACCGCCTTGTCGTACTGCGGTTTGCCGGTGCCTTCCATGATGCCGGGAATGTCGCGGAACTGACGGCGGACTTCCTCGACCACGGCGCCGGCCGCACGGCCGACCGCCTCCATCGCCATCGCGCCGAACAGATACGGGATCAGGCCGCCGATCAGCAGGCCGATGATCACGTAATGGTTCGACAGGTCGAACGTGGTGGCGCTGCCGAAATGCGTTTCGAGGTTGTGGGTGTAATCGGCGAACAGCACCAGCGCAGCCAGCGCGGCCGAACCGATCGCGTAGCCCTTGGTCACCGCCTTGGTGGTGTTGCCGACCGCGTCGAGCGGATCGGTGACGCCGCGCACTTCCGGCGGCAGGTCCGCCATCTCGGCGATGCCGCCGGCGTTGTCGGTGATCGGGCCGTAGGCATCGAGCGCCACGATCATGCCGGCCATCGACAGCATCGCCGTGGCGGCGATCGCGATGCCGTACAGGCCACCCAGCGCATACGCGCTCCAGATCGCGGCGCAGATCACGATCACCGGCAGCGCGGTGGATTTCATCGAGATGCCCAGGCCCGCGATGATGTTGGTGCCGTGGCCGGTGGTCGACGCCGCTGCGATGTGCTGCACCGGACCGAATTGCGTGCCGGTGTAGAACTCGGTGATCCACACGATCAGGCCGGTCAGCACCAGCCCGATCAGCGAGCAGTGGAACAGCGCGTGGTTGGATATCACCAGGCCGTCGCCGGTGGTCAGGCCTTGCGGCAGCAGGTTGCCGGTTACGAACCAGAACGCGACGGCCGAGAGTACCGCCGACACGATCACGCCCTTGTACAGCGCGCCCATGATCGAACCGCCTTGCTTCACCTTCACGAAGAAGGTCGCGATGATCGAGGCGATGATCGACACGGCGCCGATGACCAGCGGGTACAGCACCGCGTTGAGGTTGTTGGCAAAGGTGAGGCCTGCCAGCAGCATCGTGGCGATCACGGTCACCGCATAAGTCTCGAACAGGTCGGCCGCCATGCCGGCGCAGTCGCCCACGTTGTCGCCCACGTTGTCGGCGATCACAGCCGGGTTGCGCGGGTCGTCCTCTGGAATGCCGGCCTCGACCTTGCCAACCAGGTCGGCACCCACATCCGCGCCCTTGGTGAAGATGCCGCCGCCCAGGCGCGCGAAGATCGAGATCAGCGAGCTGCCGAAAGCCAGCCCCACCAGCGAATGCAGCGCAGGCTCGCCGGTGATGCCCATTTGGTTGAGCACCAGCCAGTAACCCGTGACCCCGAGCAAGGCCAGCCCGACCACCAGCATGCCGGTGATCGCACCGCCGCGGAAGGCCACGTCCATCGCCGCGCTCAGGCCGCGCCGCGCGGCTTCGGCGGTGCGCACGTTCGCGCGCACCGACACGTTCATGCCGATGTAGCCGGCTGCGCCGGAGAGCACGGCGCCAATCAGGAAGCCGATCGCCGTCGACCAGTTCAGGAAAAAGCCGATCAGCAGCATCAGCACCACGCCGACCATGCCGATGGTGGCGTACTGGCGGTTGAGGTAGGCGCGCGCACCTTCCTGGATGGCCGCCGCGATCTCCTGCATCCTATCGTTGCCCGGCGATTGCGCCAGGATCCAGCGCGCGGAAAATGCGCCATATAGAATTGCCACTACCGCACACGCCAGAACGATCCAGCCATACTGCTGCAGCATCGGAACCTCCCCATGATTGTCAGTGGCCGTCCGGAACGGGCGGTCCCATGGAGTATAGGCAGACCTTGTTGCAGGGACCGTTGTGCGACGCAGCGCCGCGGCACGTATTCCAGGGTGCGGTGGGTTCGAAACGACATGCGCGGCTGGATCCGTTCGCCGGCTTCTGCCGCGGGACGATCTGCCGCTGAAACCGGCGTGCTCCGGTCCAGTCATGGACCCGGGTCATGCGGTTCCATGGGACTCCCGGTAAAAACGCTCGACGTCGTCGAGCCGGCATAATTGGGTGCCAGCGGCGAGCAACGCCGCGGTGCCCGCCGCGATGCCGAAACCTGCCGCTTCCCTCAGGGAAAGGCCGCGGGTCAATCCCACCAGGACGCCTGCCAGCATCGAGTCGCCGGCTCCGACCGCGCTCTTTACGGTAACCGGGATGGACGGCAGACGCTCGATGGCGTCCTTGCTCGCCACAACGGCGCCTCTCGCGCCGAGGGACACCACGGCGACCTCGCAACGATCCTGCTCGATCAGCTCTCGAGCCGCCTGCTCCTCTGCGCGCTCGCCTCGGATCGGACGGCCCACCAGACCCTCCAGTTCGATGAGGCTCGGCTTCAGCAAATAGACGCCGGGGCCGGCACGTTTGAGCGCCGGTCCTGAGGTATCCAGCACCAGACGCTTTCCCTGACGTCTGGCCAATTCCGCGACACGGCTGTAGAAATCCTCGGGGACGCCCAGCGGCAGGCTTCCGCTGGCGACGATGTAGGTGGCGTCGGCTGCAGCAGCCGCCAATTCGTCGAGGCACAGCTGCTGGTCGATACTGCCGATCTCGGGCCCGGGAAGAATGAAGCGGTATTGCGCGCCGTGCTCGCGCTCGATGACGTTGAGGCTCTCGCGCGTGAATCCGGTGATGGGGATGGCCTTGTACTCGACGCCCTCTCGACGCAGCAGATGGCCGATCAGATTTCCCGCCGCACCGCCGGCGGGAAAGACCGCAAGTGCATCGACGCCGAGCGCATGAGCGGCCCGTGCGACGTTGATCCCGCCACCGCCCGGGTCATAGCGCGGCGTATCGCAACGCAACTTGCGATCCGGGACGATTTGATCGGTCGATGTCGCGATATCCAGCGCCGGGTTCATCGTCAATGTGACGATCTTCGCCATGACCACCTCCGCGAGCCAACGAACGTTGAGCCAAACGACGACGAAACCGGAAAAATCGGCGGATGAGGAAAAGTCCGTGTGGACCGGTCAGTGCTTGAATGCCGGCAATTTCTTCGCCACCGCCGTGTTCTTCAGCCGCCCGTACTTGGGCAAGCCGTTACGCCCATGGGGCGGGTGCGCTTCGCCTTGGATCAACGGCGCCAGATAACGCCGTGCGGCCGCCGTGATGCCGAAACCATCGAGGGTGAGAAAATCGGCCGGCATTTTCTTCTCGCGATTGGCGATCTGGTCCAGCGCCGCGGGCTCGATCTTCCAGCGATACGGTGCATCCGATGTCCGCGTGATCACCGGCATCACCGCGTTCATGCCGGCCAGCGCGTATTCCACCGCCGCCTTGCCGACTGCATAGGCCTGATTCGCATCGGTCTTGGAAGCCATGTTGCGCGCCGAACGTTGCAGGTAGTCAGGCAGCGCCCAGTGATACTTGTAGCCGAGTTTTTCCTTCACCAGCGCCGCCAGCACCGGCGCCACGCCGCCGAGTTGCGCATGCCCGAAGGCATCGCGGGTGCCGGCCTCGGCAAGGAACTGGCCGGCCGCGTTGCGCACGCCCTCGGAAGCCACCACGGTGCACCAGCCCACGCGCTCGACGGTGGCCTTCACCTTGGCCAGGAACGCGGCTTCGTCGAACGTGTTCTCCGGGAACAGGATGATATGCGGCGGCTCATCCTCACCCTCGCCGGCGAGCCCGGCCGCGGCGGCGATCCAGCCGGCGTGGCGGCCCATCACTTCGAGGATGAACACCTTGGTCGAGGTTTCGGCCATCGAGGCCACGTCGAGGCTCGCTTCCAGCGTGGAGATGGCGGTGTACTTGGCCACCGAGCCGAAGCCGGGGCAGCAGTCGGTGACGGCGAGATCGTTGTCCACCGTCTTCGGCACGCCGATGCAGCGGATGTCGTAACCCATCGCCTCGCCCAGCTGCGAAATCTTCAGCGCGGTGTCGGCCGAGTCGTTGCCGCCGTTGTAAAGGAACCAGCGGATGTCGTGTGCGCTGAACACATCGATCAGCCGCGCGTACTCGGCGCGGTTGTCTTCCAGCGATTTCAGCTTGTAGCGGCATGAGCCGAACGCACCGCCGGGCGTGTGCCGCAGCGCGCTTATCGCGGCGGCCGATTCCTTCGAAGTGTCGATCAGCTCCTCGCGCAGCGCGCCCAGGATGCCGTTGCGCGCGGCGTACACTTTCACGCCTTGGCCGCGCGCCGCCTCGATCACGCCGGCGGCGGTGGCATTGATCACCGCGGTGACGCCGCCGGACTGGGCGTACAGCAGGTTGCCGGTAGGGGCGGGCGGACGGCGGTTCGGGCTCATGGCGATCCTCAATCGGGCGGTGACTGGAGTGGCCGCGATCGGCGGCAAATCTTTTCGTAACAGACACTTGGCGATAGGCAACGAAGTGCGCCGTTTGACGGCACCGGGTACAGCCGCTAATTTGACAGCCAATTCTGGGAATCTGGCGGGCTCCGTAGTGTGCGGCAGCCCGCCGAACTTGTGGAGCATTATGCGACTCGTCCTACTTGGTGCGCCCGGCTCGGGCAAAGGCACGCAGGCTGCGCGTCTGAAGACGGAGTTCGGCGTGCCGCATATCTCGACCGGCGACATGCTGCGCGCCGCGGTCGCCGCCGGTACGCCGATGGGACTGAAGGCCAAGGCGGTGATGGACGCCGGCCAGCTGGTTTCCGACGACATCCTGCTCGGCATGCTGGAAGACCGGCTGACCCAGGCCGACGCGAAGGCCGGCTTCATCCTCGATGGCTACCCGCGCAACCTGGCCCAGGCCGACGCGCTCGACCAGCTGCTGGCGAAGATCGGCCAGCCACTGGATGCGGTGGTGAAGCTCAAGGTACCCAGCGAAGTGATCATCGGCCGCTGCGAGATCCGCTTCAAGGCCGAAGGCCGCGCCGACGACAACCCCGACACCGTGCGCAAGCGTCTGGCGATCTACGCCGAGCAGACCGCGCCGGTGGCCGAGTTCTATGCCAGGCGCGGCAAGCTGCAGATCGTCGATGGCGTCGGCGAGCTAGGCGAGGTCAGCGCGCGGGTCAAGCAGGCGCTGCAGAACGGACCGGCGGCAGCGAACGGCTGAGCACATCCCGCTCCCGTCGAGCGGTTTCAAGGAATCCGTCCCACCATGCGTCTGCATATCCTCGGCATCTGCGGCACCTTCATGGGCGGTGTCGCCGCGTTGGCGCGCGAGCTGGGCCATACGGTCGAAGGTTCCGACGCCAACGTCTATCCGCCGATGAGCACGCAGCTGGAAGCGCTCGGCATCGGGTTGATGAGCGGTTACGCGGCGGAACACCTGCAGCCCGCGCCCGACCTCGTCGTGGTTGGCAATGCCATGACCCGCGGCAATCCCGCCGTCGAATACATGCTCGATCACCGCCTGAGCTACATCTCCGGTCCACAGTGGCTGGGCGAGACGCTGCTGGCCGATCGCGACGTGCTGGCGGTCGCCGGCACTCATGGCAAGACCACCACCACCAGCCTGCTGGCGCATCTGCTGGAAAGCATCGGCCTCGCGCCGGGCTTCCTGGTCGGCGGCGTACCGGGCAATTTCGGCGTGTCGGCGCGGTTGGGGCGAGTGGGCGGTCAGCGCAAGGGCGGACCCTCATCCGGCGCTGCGCGCCACCTTCTCCCGGTGGGAGAAGGATCTTCCGAGCAGCCGTCGGCTGCACCGTTTGTGATCGAGGCGGACGAATACGACACCGCATTCTTCGACAAGCGCAGCAAGTTCGTGCACTACCGCCCGCGCATCGCGATCCTCAACAATCTCGAGTACGACCACGCGGACATCTTCCCGGACGTGGCTGCCATCCAGCGCCAGTTCCATCATCTGGTGCGCACGGTGCCAGGCAATGGCCGGCTGATCGTCAACGCGCACGATGTGCGGCTGGCCGAAGTGCTGGCCATGGGCTGCTGGACGCCGGTGGAAACCTTCGGCATCGGCCGCGGCGACTGGCAGGCGACGCTGGTCGAAGCGGACGGCTCGGCGTTCACGGTGCACCGCGGTGGCGAGCTGATCGGTGACGTGCGCTGGCCGCTGCTCGGCAACCACAGCGTGATGAACGCACTGGCCGCGCTGGCGGCCGCTACGGCGGCCGGTGCCGACCCGCGCGGGCTGCTGCCCGCGTTTGCCACGTTCGAGAGCGTCAAGCGGCGGATGGAACTGGTGGGCGAAGTGAATGGGGTGCGCGTCTACGACGACTTCGCCCATCACCCCACCGCGATCGCCACCACGCTGGCCGGTCTGCGCGCGAAGATCGGGGGTGCGCGCATCCTGGTGGCATTGGAGCCACGCTCCAACTCGATGCGCCAGGGCGCACATGCCGAAGCGCTGGCACCATCATTGGCCGACGCCGACGCGGTGGTGTTCCTGCATCGCCCCGGACTGCCGTGGGATGCCAGTCACGTCACCGCGGCCTTGGGTGGCCGAGGCAGCACGGCGCCGACGGTCGACGCACTGATCGCGGCCTTGCATGCACAGGCACAACCCGGCGACCAGGTGATCTTCATGTCCAACGGCGGCTTCGAAGCGGCGCCACGGCGCTTTGTCGAGAGACTGCGGGGCGGTTGAGCCTGCGCGCGCCGATCGGTGCACTGGGTACACTCGTCGCATGGCCGCCCAATCGCCGCTGATCGAGATGCCGTTGTTTCCGCTTGCCTCCGTGCTGTTTCCCGGCGGAAAGCTGCAACTGCGCATTTTCGAACCGCGCTATCTGGATCTGGTGCGCGAGTGCTCGCGTCAAGGCACCGGTTTCGGCGTATGCCTGATTCTCGCGGGGCAGGAAGCCGGTGAACCGGCGATTCCGGCGGCGATCGGCACGATCGCACGAATCAGCGACTTCCATCGCGGCGAAGATGGCCTGCTCGGTATCGTGGCCGAGGGCGGCTCGCGCTTTCGCGTGGTGCGCAGCCGTGTGCGTTCCGACGGCTTGCTGCGTGGCGACGTGGAAGTCTGGCCGGCCGAACCGGAAGAGGTGGTGCCGGTGGAGTTCGCGCTGTTGCAGAGCATCCTCGAACGGCTGATCGAGACGATGGCGCCGCAATGGCGGCTTGCCTCGCGCAGCGCCTACGACGATGCCAGCTGGGTGGGCTTTCGGCTAGCCGAGCTGCTGCCATTGGATGTGAGTGAGCAGCAACGCTTGCTGGAACTGACCGATCCCGTGCAGCGGCTGACTGAACTGCGCGATATTCTGCCGCGCTTCCAGAAGCCATGACTCATCATCGGGGCGAACACGTCGTAGACTGATGTTTTGCGATGGAGTCGATGCGCATGGGCAACCTCGCCGGCAAGACCTTGTTCATCACCGGCGCCTCGCGCGGGATCGGCCTGGCGATCGCGCTGCGTGCGGCCCGTGACGGCGCCAACATCGTGATCGCGGCCAAGAGCGGCGTGCCGAATCCGAAATTGCCCGGCACCATCCATACCGCGGCGGCGGCCGTTGAAGAAGCCGGCGGCAAGGCGCTGGCGCTGCAAGTGGATATTCGCGAAGAATCGCAGGTGCGCGCTGCCGCCGCGCAGGCGGCCGAGCGCTTCGGCGGCATCGACATCGTGGTCAACAACGCCAGCGCCATCTGGCTGGCCGGTACCGCCGATACACCGATGAAACGCTACGACCTGATGCATCAGGTCAACACGCGCGGCACGTTCCTGGTGACCCAGAGCTGCCTGCCGTATCTGAAGCAGGCGGCAAATCCGCATGTGCTGATGCTGTCGCCGCCACCGAACCTCGATCCGAAATGGTTTGCGCCGCACACTGCCTACACCATCGCCAAGTACGGCATGAGCCTTTGCGTGCTCGGCATGAGCGCGGAGTTCGCGCCGCTGGGCATCGCGGTGAACGCGTTGTGGCCGCGTACGGTAATCGCTACCGCCGCGATCGGCATGATCGAGGGCGTGAAGGCCGAACATTGCCGCAAGCCGGAGATCGTCGCCGATGCCGCGCACGTCATCCTGAACCGTCCGGCGCACGACTATACCGGTCATTTCGCGATCGACGAGAACGTCTTGCGCGAGGCGGGAGTGGTCGACTTCGGCAGCTACGCCGTGCAACCGGGCATGCCGTTGTTGCCGGACCTTTTTCTGGACTGAAACATCCCGGGTGTAGACGAGCGCCCCGTGGCAGGCAGGGACGGCGACACGACAAACTCTCGCGAAAGGGCGCCATGGGATTTTTTGCGTCAACCGCGTGTTTTGACGTCAGTTATTGCTAACGATGTATGCCTTAGTTTTCGCCTATTCCCTACCCCGCGAGAGTATATTGCGCGATGCACATCACGCTTTTGTAGCAACTAGGGCGCAGGATGCGGCTGCGAAAGTGCAGGGATTCATCGTCAGCCAAGGTGGTCGTCTCGAACTGCACCAGTGGCCTTGGAAGCAGGGGGTCAGCGTCATGACTAGTGAGCAGGCATCCAGGCGTTGCGTGGTCTGGTTTGGCAAGCCCAACGCCGAGGAATGTGCTGGTCTGGCGCAAGCGGGTTGGTGCATACGGACCGGCGATGCCCAGCTGCAAGGCGGTGTGGGCATGCGGCGCGACGATATCGTGGTTGCAATGGCCGATCTGCGGCGCAGCGATTCGGATGCAGTCATGGCCGTGGGGCGGTTGATGGACAATCATCCGTGGCTGCCGTGGCTAGCTATGGTTCCGCAGGAGACCGCGGCGAGCACGCCGGAAGTGGAGCGCATCCTCCGAGCCAGTGCTGATTTCTTCACCGAACCGGTCGACATGAAACGCCTGATCGAGACGCTGAAGAGAATCGGCGACGGCGGCCTGCAGGCGGCCGAAAATACGGATATTCCCGGTATCGTCGGTGCCGTCAGTCCGAGCATGCGCGTGACTATGGCCAGCCTGCGCAAATACGCACCGGTGGAGTTGCCGGTACTGATCACCGGAGAGACCGGCAGCGGCAAGGAATTGGCGGCCCGCGCACTGCACGGGTTATCTGCCCGCTGCAAGCATCCCTTTGTTGCCATCAATTGCGGGGCATTGCCGTTGAATCTGGTGCAGTCCGAGCTGTTCGGTCACGAACGTGGCTCCTTCACCGGAGCGAACGTTCGGCGCGTCGGTCATTTCGAAGCGGCAGCCGGCGGCACGGTGTTTCTCGACGAGGTGGGTGACCTGCCGCTCGATGCACAGACCAGTCTGTTGCGTCTGCTGCAGGAGGGTACGCTGCAGCGGGTAGGTTCCAGTCAGTCGATCAAGCTGGATGTGCGTGTACTGGCCGCCACGCACGTGGATCTGGAGAAAGCTGTGGCGAAGGGGCATTTCCGCGAGGATCTTTATTACCGACTGAACGTCCTGCGACTGCACATGCCGGCGTTGCGCGAGCGCGAAGACGATGTCGAATTGCTCGCCCAGCATTTTCTCGATGCATTCCGCCTGCGGCATCATAGCCGCGCCCGTACATTCAGCAACGGCGCAAGGCAGGCACTGCGCGGTTTTGCATGGCCCGGCAATGTGCGCGAACTGCTCAACCGTGTGCAACGCGCCGCCGTGGTGGCCGAAGGCCCGCTGATCAGCGCAGCCGACCTGGATTTTCAGAGCGTGCCCGCGATATCCGCCAAACGTTCGAGCCTCGATCTGACCCGTGTTTCAGCCGAGCGCGAGGCGATACTGAACTGCCTGCATCAAAGTCATTTCAATATCAGCGAATGTGCGCGACGACTCAACGTGTCGCGGGTCACCGTATATCGTCTGTGCAAGAAGCACAAAGTGGCGCTCGATGCGCTTCGCGAAGGTGATGGGTCCCGTGCTGGACGACGGATAGACGGTGCGAACGACCATGAGTCGGCGGTGGCTCAGGGTATGTAGGGAATCTCGAAGGCGGATGCGTGATTTGCGGCGTTCGGGTCAGCCTCGCGCCATAGGTCATAGGTCTTGTCAAAGGAATCCCCGGCCCGCAGGGGACGGGCCGGGGGTTCCGGCGGTGCCCGGTTACAGGATGCCGGGTTACCGTCCTCGTTCGCCGCGCTCGGCGGCCTGCAGGGTGCTTCATTGTCCAGCTGCCGCGACTGCAACAAGCCCATTGCGATCGAAACGGGGGGATTCATCGGCGACTTTCCTTGACCCTGGCAAGCGAGAGGCGGGAGCAATGTCTGTGCCAATGACAGGCAATGCAGCAACAGCACGGGTTGGGGACGGATTCCGCAATTTGTCGCGCGGCCGGCACTGTCGCAGCGTTACAGCCGGGCACCCGCTTGCCGTCCAGGGTCGGGGTCGGCAAGTGGCGCGGTGAAGCGCTTCCGCTGGTGTGGAACATAAGTGATACAAGGTGTCGGCTGGTATACAACGCGGCCGCATGGAGCCGTGCAAAACCTGCCTCCAGGTTTTACGATGCGCGTTGTGCGTCGCCCCGGCCATGTGCTGAGGGCGGCCCGAATCCCCACCTTGGATCCCCATCGCTGGTGTCGCCTGTTGGCGAGGCCCGGAGCAAGACATGCACGAACCATCGCCGTCCAGCGCATCCTTGATGGAGCTGGGAAAGTCTTATTGGCTATCCGTCTATCGGCCGCGCGAGCTCGTGCTAGATCACGGCAAGGGCGCGCATGTATGGGATACGCAGGGCCGCGACTACGTGGATTTCGGCGCCGGCATCGCGGTCAATGCGCTAGGCCATCAGGATCCGGATCTGCTCGAGGCGCTGACCGCGCAGGCGCACAAGCTGTGGCATGCCAGCAACGTGTTCTATACCGAGCCGCCGCTGCGGCTGGCGGAAGAACTGGTGCGCGCCTCGGGCTTTGCCGAGCGGGTGTTCCTGTGCAATTCCGGCGCCGAGGCGAACGAGGCGGCGATCAAGCTGGTGCGCAAGTGGGCGGCATCGAAAGGTCGCCCACCGGAACAACGCACCATCATCACGTTCAAGGGTTCGTTCCACGGCCGTACCTTGGCGACGGTCACCGCCACCGCGCAGCCGAAGTACCAGGAAGGCTATGAGCCGCTGCCGGCCGGCTTCCGCTACCTGGACTTCAACGATGCGGCGGCACTGGAGCAGGCCTTCGCCGCGGGCGATATTGCCGCGGCGATGCTGGAGCCGGTGCAGGGCGAGGGCGGCGTGCTGCCCGCTGCACCGGGCTTTCTCAAACGCGTCCGAGAGCTGTGCGATCAACACGACGCGCTGCTGGTGATGGACGAAATCCAGTGCGGCATGGGCCGCACCGGCACGCTGTTCGCGCACACCCAGGATGAAGTGACGCCGGATATCGTGACCCTGGCCAAGGCGCTAGGTTGCGGCTTTCCGATCGGCGCGATGCTGGCCGGGCCGAAAGTGGCCGAAGTGATGCAATACGGCGCGCACGGCACCACGTTCGGCGGCAATCCGATGGCGGCGGCCGTGGCCCGGGTGGCGCTGCACAAGCTGGGTTCGCCGGAGCTGCTGGCGAATGTGGAACGCCAGTCGGCGGTGCTGCGGGCGGCACTGATACGGCTGGGTGCGGAGTTCGGCCTGTTCACCGAGGTGCGAGGCCGTGGCCTGATGCTCGGCGCGGTGCTGGCCGAAGCATACAAGGGCCGTGCCGGCGAAATGCTCGATACTTCGGCGGCTCATGGACTGCTGTTGCTGCAGGCCGGTCCCGACGTGTTGCGGCTGGTGCCGCCGCTGAACATCACCGATGAAGAGCTGGCCGAGGGCCTTGCGCGCCTACGCGCCGCATTGCAGGCCCTCACCGCGGAATAAACCGGAGAAAATCCTTCCATTGGAGCGACCACGATGAAATATCTGCACAGCATGGTCCGCGTGCACGACCTGGATGCTTCGCTGCGCTTCTACTGCGAAGGTCTTGGACTGCGTGAGGTGCGCCGGACGGAGGTCCCCGAGGGCAAGTACACGCTGGTGTTCCTGTCCGCACCGGACAGTCCGGAAGCCGAGATCGAGCTGACCTGGAACTGGGGTTCGCAGGAGGACTACGGTTCGGCGCGCAACTTCGGCCATCTGGCGTTTCGCGTGGAAGACATCTACGCGACCTGTGCCCGGCTGCAGGCGATGGGTTGCACCATCCATCGCCCGCCGCGCGACGGCCACATGGCATTCGTGCGCTCGCCCGATCTGATCTCGATCGAGCTGCTGCAGGACGGGCATATGCCGCCGCGCGAACCGTGGGCGTCGATGCCCAATACCGGCCAGTGGTGAATCAGCCTTTCGCGTCGCGCAAGGCGCCGCGCGCGGCTTCCAGCGTGTCGGCAATGTCCTGCTCGCTGTGCGCGCCGGACATGAAGCCGGCCTCGAACGCGGATGGCGCCAGATACACGCCACGTTTCAGCATGCCGTGGAAGAAGCGGTTGAACAGCGCGGTGTCCGCCGCGGTAGCCTGCGCGTAGGTCTGGACCTCTTCGGCGCTGAAGAACAAGCCGAACATGCCGCCGACGCGATTGGTACTGAACGCCACGCTCTCGCCGTCGGCCACCGACTGGAAACCGTCGGCCAGCAGACGCGTGCGTGCGGCGAGCCGGTCGTGAAAGCCGGGAGCCTGGATCAGTTCCAGCATGGCCAGGCCCGCCGCCATCGCCACCGGATTGCCGCTCAATGTGCCGGCCTGATAGATCGGACCGCTCGGTGCGATCTGCTCCATCAGATCGCGGCGGCCGCCGTAAGCACCTACCGGCATGCCGCCGCCGATGATCTTGCCGAACGTGGTCAGATCCGGCGTCACGCCGTAATGCGCCTGCGCGCCGCCGAGTGCGACTCTGAAGCCGGTCATCACCTCGTCGAAGATCAGCAGCGCGCCGGACCGCGTGCACAGTTCGCGCAGGCTCTGCAGATATCCGTCCACGGGCAGGATGCAGTTCATGTTGCCGGCGACTGGCTCGATGATCAGCCCGGCGATGTCATGGCCTTGTTCGGCGAACAAGGCTTTCGCCGCGTCGATATCGTTGTATGGCAGGGTCAGCGTGAGATCGGCATTCGCTTTCGGCACGCCCGGCGAGGTCGGCACGCCGAAAGTCAGTGCGCCCGAGCCGGCTTTCACCAGGAAACTGTCGCCGTGGCCGTGGTAGCAGCCTTCGAACTTCACGATCTTGCTGCGTCCGGTGGCGCCGCGGGCGAGCCGGATCGCCGACATCGTCGCCTCGGTGCCGGAGTTGACCATGCGCACCATCTCGATCGACGGAATCAGCCGGATGATCGTTTCGGCCATGGTGACTTCGGCCGGGCAGGGCGTGCCGAACGACAGTCCATGCTTGACCGCCCGCTCGACCGCCTCGCGCACCGCCGGGTGGTTGTGGCCGACGATCATCGGTCCCCATGAGCCGACGTAGTCGATATAGCGCGTACCTTCGACATCCCACAGATAGGCCCCATCGGCGCGTGCCGTGAAGAACGGCTCGCCGCCGACCGATTTGAACGCGCGTACCGGCGAATTCACGCCGCCGGGCATCAGTTGCCGGGCGCGCTGGAAGAGTTCGTGGTTTGTCATCGTGCGGCTCTCAATGGGAATGTTCTCAATGGGGATGTTCTTAATCGGAGGAATACATGTCGGTAAAGCGTTGCGCGGCGGCGCGTACGTCGGTGGCACGGAATACGGCGGAGATCGCGGCCAGATATTCCGCGCCGGCTTCAACCAGCGATCCGCCATTGTCCGGCGTGATGCCGCCGATCGCTACACGCGGTACACCCAGCGCGGCGCTTTGCCTCAGCAGATCGATCGAAACGCGAGGCGCCAGCGGCTTGGTGGGCGAGAGAAAAAACGTGCCGAACGAAATGTAGCTTGCCCCGGCACGGGCGGCCACCCGAGCGCATGGCAATGAACCGCGACACGACACACCGATGATCGCGTGCTCGCCGAGCTCGGCACGGACGGCGCCGATGTCGTCTTCGATCCCGCTCAGATGCACGCCATGCGCACCTATGGCCCGCGCCAGATCGACATCCCCGTCGATGATCAAGGGCACGCCATGGGTGCGGCACAACTGCAGGAGTGCCGTCGCTTCGGCATGGCGGCGTGGCGCATCGCCACTTTCGTCGCGGTACTGCAGTAGCCGCGCGCCGCCGGCCAGAGCCTGCGCGACGGCCTCCAGCAAATCGGTGCGCGGTCCATCGGTAACGGCATACAGGCCGCGGCCTGGCCATGTGGCGAGCGTATTCAAATCATGATCTCAGTTGCATGTATTGAGATACCCGGCGCCGCTGCAATGCTTTCGCATTGCCGGGCGAGTTGCGAGAATGTGCCACTCCACAGCGATCCGAAGAAGTCCGACCATGAGCCAGAGTTCCACCGAAACCCCCGCAGCCTTGCGCAAATGGATGTGCGTCGTGTGCGGCTATATCTACGACGAAGCCATCGGCGTGCCCGACGAAGGGATCGCCGCCGGAACGCGCTGGGAGGATGTGCCCGAAACCTGGACCTGTCCGGACTGCGGTACCACCAAGGACGATTTCGAGATGATCGAAATCGACTGAAGGCCGATTCCTGCCCGCAAACGGCCCGATCCCGTCACCGTAATGACCGGGCCGTCTGCTCTGATGTTCCTGTGCACTATCAAGTGCCACGCTATACAAGGAGCATCCCATGCAACAGTTCATTCCGTTCGAAGACGACTGGGACGCATTGGAAAATCTGCGTCCTGAAGATCTGATTCCTTATCGCGTCGGGCTGCTGGACAAATCCGGCCCGGTCGCTCAGCGCACCGTTCCGACGTCGCCGTCGATCTTCAGCTCATCGCCCACCCGCACGCCTATGCGATTCGCCGTGCCCGCGGACAGCTCCAGCACGTAACGCGCGGGCGCGTTGCTGGGATAGACCGGGCAGGGATCGGCCTTGCATGGCGGCACATTCGACCGGATCGATACCAGACGACGATCCGTATTGAAATACAGGATGTCGAGCGGCATCAGCGTGTTCTTCATCCAGAACCCCTGCGAGGCCTGGTAGGGAAAGACGAACAGCATGCCGTGGTCGGACGCCAGCGTGGTGCGCATCATCAAGCCGTGTTCGCGGCTGGCGTCGTCAGTGGCGAATTCCACCGAGAAGCGGTGTCCGTGCAGTTCCACGGCGGGCGCCGCGGCTATCACCGGCGCAGCGCCGGTGCCACCGGCCAGCAGGAAGAGCATCGGCACAAGCCATCGTTTCATCATGAGCGCTCATCACGTGTGGATAGATGGCCGGGAAGTGTAGCGCCGCAGTTGTGCGGGCCTTCGTCACAAATAAAATCCTCGCGCCCTCTTCACAGAAGATCGCCACGGCGCTATGATTCTCGCCCCTTCGACGAAACGTCGCTTTCGCGAAAGCCCCACGACAAACCACGACGAGAATTTCTTCTTCGCAGGTGTTGACGGTCAGGAAAAGCGATGTAGAATGGGCGGCTCACCTAGGACGAAACGTTCTGGACGCGATCGAGGAATCGGTGGCAAGTGGTTGATCTTTGACAGTGTGCGCAGGTGAATTGTGTGGACGTCTTGCGCTGGAGGGTTACGACCTGTCCAAGCAATGCAAGCGTCCAACTAGAGAAAAAGTCAGTAATGAGTTTTATCCGGTTGGGACATACGCTTCGGAAAGATAGATGGCCGAGCCCGCGAGGGTGAGGTTGTCGAAAACTTAAGTGAAGAGTTTGATCCTGGCTCAGATTGAACGCTGGCGGCATGCCTAACACATGCAAGTCGAACGGCAGCACGGTCGTAGCAATACGATGGGTGGCGAGTGGCGGACGGGTGAGTAATGCATCGGGACCTACCCAGACGTGGGGGATAACGTAGGGAAACTTACGCTAATACCGCATACGTCCTACGGGAGAAAGCGGGGGACCTTCGGGCCTCGCGCGGTTGGACGGACCGATGTGCGATTAGCTAGTTGGTAGGGTAATGGCCTACCAAGGCGACGATCGCTAGCTGGTCTGAGAGGATGATCAGCCACACTGGGACTGAGACACGGCCCAGACTCCTACGGGAGGCAGCAGTGGGGAATATTGGACAATGGGCGCAAGCCTGATCCAGCAATGCCGCGTGTGTGAAGAAGGCCTTCGGGTTGTAAAGCACTTTTATCAGGAACGAAATACCACGGGTTAATAACTTGTGGGGCTGACGGTACCTGAGGAATAAGCACCGGCTAACTTCGTGCCAGCAGCCGCGGTAATACGAAGGGTGCAAGCGTTAATCGGAATTACTGGGCGTAAAGGGTGCGTAGGCGGTTAGTTAAGTCTGTCGTGAAATCCCCGGGCTCAACCTGGGAATGGCGATGGAAACTGGCTAGCTAGAGTGTGTCAGAGGATGGTGGAATTCCCGGTGTAGCGGTGAAATGCGTAGAGATCGGGAGGAACATCAGTGGCGAAGGCGGCCATCTGGGACAACACTGACGCTGAAGCACGAAAGCGTGGGGAGCAAACAGGATTAGATACCCTGGTAGTCCACGCCCTAAACGATGCGAACTGGATGTTGGTCTCAACTCGGAGATCAGTGTCGAAGCTAACGCGTTAAGTTCGCCGCCTGGGGAGTACGGTCGCAAGACTGAAACTCAAAGGAATTGACGGGGGCCCGCACAAGCGGTGGAGTATGTGGTTTAATTCGATGCAACGCGAAGAACCTTACCTGGCCTTGACATGTCCGGAATCCAGCAGAGATGCAGGAGTGCCTTCGGGAATCGGAACACAGGTGCTGCATGGCTGTCGTCAGCTCGTGTCGTGAGATGTTGGGTTAAGTCCCGCAACGAGCGCAACCCTTGTCCTTAGTTGCCAGCGAGTAAAGTCGGGAACTCTAAGGAGACTGCCGGTGACAAACCGGAGGAAGGTGGGGATGACGTCAAGTCATCATGGCCCTTACGGCCAGGGCTACACACGTACTACAATGGTCGGTACAGAGGGTTGCAATACCGCGAGGTGGAGCCAATCCCAGAAAGCCGATCCCAGTCCGGATCGGAGTCTGCAACTCGACTCCGTGAAGTCGGAATCGCTAGTAATCGCGGATCAGCTATGCCGCGGTGAATACGTTCCCGGGCCTTGTACACACCGCCCGTCACACCATGGGAGTGAGTTGCTCCAGAAGCCGTTAGTCTAACCGCAAGGGGGACGACGACCACGGAGTGGTTCATGACTGGGGTGAAGTCGTAACAAGGTAGCCGTATCGGAAGGTGCGGCTGGATCACCTCCTTTCGAGAAAGACGGTCGCGAGCTCTCCTCGCAAGACGTCCACACAAGACACCTGTATTTCACGCGAAATCCATTTCGCGAAGAGCAAAACCAGCCATCCATGGCCGGACTCTTCAATGACAGCCGCTTCGAGTGGAGTGCGCTGGACGACGTTCCGGGTCTGTAGCTCAGGTGGTTAGAGCGCACCCCTGATAAGGGTGAGGCCGGTGGTTCGAGTCCTCCCAGACCCACCAGTTATCCCAGGTATTCCTTGGGGCCATAGCTCAGCTGGGAGAGCACCTGCTTTGCAAGCAGGGGGTCGTCGGTTCGATCCCGACTGGCTCCACCATGGATCGTCGAACGCGTGAAATAACCAGCACACAAAAGATTTTGAAATCAACCGGCATTGAGGCCGGCATGATGTTCTTTGAAAATTTGTAAACGAGTGACAAGCGTCTTGGTTCGAACCGAACCGAGACAAGTGTTAAGGCAAGTAACGAAGTGGTTTGGACGTGTGATCCCGAGGCGACTTGGGGTTATATGGTCAAGCGACTAAGCGTATACGGTGGATGCCTTGGCAGTCAGAGGCGATGAAGGACGTGGCAGCCTGCGAAAAGTGTCGGGGAGCTGGCAACAAGCTTTGATCCGGCAATGTCCGAATGGGGAAACCCACTCCGCAAGGAGTACTGCATGGTGAATACATAGCCATGCAGGGCGAACCCGGGGAACTGAAATATCTAAGTACCCGGAGGAAAAGAAATCAACCGAGATTCCCTGAGTAGCGACGAGCGAACGGGGACTAGCCCAAAAGCACATTGTGTTCTAGTCAAACGGCATGGAAAGGCCGGCCATAGATGGTGATAGCCCAGTCGACGAAAGGGCACTTTGTGTGAAATTGAGTAAGGCGGGGCACGTGAAACCTTGTCTGAACATGGGGGGACCATCCTCCAAGGCTAAATACTACTGACTGACCGATAGCGAACTAGTACCGTGAGGGAAAGGCGAAAAGAACCCCGGAGAGGGGAGTGAAATAGACCCTGAAACCGTATACGTACAAGCAGTGGAAGCCCGCAAGGGTGACTGCGTACCTTTTGTATAATGGGTCAGCGACTTACTGTCAGTGGCAAGCTTAACCGTATAGGGGAGGCGAAGAGAAATCGAGTCTGAATAGGGCGCATAGTCTCTGGCAGTAGACCCGAAACCGAGTGATCTATCCTTGGCCAGGTTGAAGGTGCGGTAACACGCACTGGAGGACCGAACCCACATCTGTTGCAATAGATGGGGATGAGCTGAGGATAGGAGTGAAAGGCTAAACAAACTCGGAGATAGCTGGTTCTCCTCGAAAGCTATTTAGGTAGCGCCTCGTGCGAATACTGTTGGGGGTAGAGCACTGTTATGGCTAGGGGGTCATCGCGACTTACCAAACCATGGCAAACTCCGAATACCAACACGTACTACACGGGAGACACACGGCGGGTGCTAACGTCCGTCGTGAAAAGGGAAACAACCCAGACCCGCAGCTAAGGTCCCAAAGTCATAGCTAAGTGGAAAACGATGTGGAAAGGCATAGACAGCCAGGAGGTTGGCTTAGAAGCAGCCACCCTTTAAAGAAAGCGTAATAGCTCACTGGTCGAGTCGGTCTGCGCGGAAGATTTAACGGGGCTAAGCTATGCACCGAAGCTCGGGGTGTGCACATTTATGTGTACGCGGTAGAGGAGCGTTCCGTAAGCCTGTGAAGGTGGATTGTAAAGTCTGCTGGAGGTATCGGAAGTGCGAATGCTGACATGAGTAACGATAATGGGGGTGAAAAGCCCCCACGCCGAAAGCCCAAGGTTTCCTCGCGCAACGTTCATCGGCGCAGGGTGAGTCGGCCCCTAAGGCGAGGCAGAAATGCGTAGTCGATGGGAAGCAGGTTAATATTCCTGCACTTTTCTTAAGTGCGATGTGGGGACGGAGAAGGTTAGGTCTACCGGGCGTTGGTTGTCCCGGGGAAAGGAGGTAGGCATGCATCTTAGGCAAATCCGGGATGCTTTATGCCGAGCACCGAGACGAGCCCTATTGGGCGAAGTGACTGACACCACGCTTCCAGGAAAAGCCACTAAGCTTCAGCTTAAGAAAAACCGTACCGTAAACCGACACTGGTAGGCAGGGTGAGAATCCCAAGGCGCTTGAGAGAACTCGGGTGAAGGAACTAGGCAAAATGGCACCGTAACTTCGGGAGAAGGTGCGCCCATTGGCGTGGTCACGTGCGTGACTGAGCGTCGATGGGTCGCAGTAACCTGGCCGCTGCGACTGTTTATCAAAAACACAGCACTCTGCAAACACGAAAGTGGACGTATAGGGTGTGACGCCTGCCCGGTGCTGGAAGGTTAATTGATGGGGTCAGCCGCAAGGCGAAGCTCTTGATCGAAGCCCCAGTAAACGGCGGCCGTAACTATAACGGTCCTAAGGTAGCGAAATTCCTTGTCGGGTAAGTTCCGACCTGCACGAATGGCGTAACGACAGCGGCGCTGTCTCCACCCGAGACTCAGTGAAATTGAATTCGCTGTGAAGATGCAGCGTTCCCGCGGCAAGACGGAAAGACCCCGTGAACCTTTACTATAGCTTTACACTGAACGTTGAGTTCTTCTGTGTAGGATAGGTGGGAGGCTTTGAAGCGCAGACGCCAGTTTGCGTGGAGCCATCCTTGAAATACCACCCTGAAGTGCTTGACGTTCTAACCTCGACCCGTAATCCGGGTCAGGGACCGTGTATGGTGGGTAGTTTGACTGGGGCGGTCTCCTCCCAAAGAGTAACGGAGGAGCACGAAGGTACGCTCAGCGCGGTCGGACATCGCGCACTGTGTGCAATGGCATAAGCGTGCTTGACTGCGAGATCGACGGATCAAGCAGGTACGAAAGTAGGTCATAGTGATCCGGTGGTTCTGTATGGAAGGGCCATCGCTCAACGGATAAAAGGTACTCCGGGGATAACAGGCTGATACCGCCCAAGAGTTCATATCGACGGCGGTGTTTGGCACCTCGATGTCGGCTCATCACATCCTGGGGCTGTAGCCGGTCCCAAGGGTATGGCTGTTCGCCATTTAAAGTGGTACGCGAGCTGGGTTCAGAACGTCGTGAGACAGTTCGGTCCCTATCTGTCGTGGGCGTTGGAGATTTGAGGGGGGCTGCTCCTAGTACGAGAGGACCGGAGTGGACGTTCCGCTGGTGTTCGGGTTGTCATGCCCATGGCATTGCCCGGTAGCTACGAACGGAAGTGATAACCGCTGAAAGCATCTAAGCGGGAAGCACGCCCCAAGATGAGATCTCCCGAGAGCTTGACTCTCCTTAAGGCACCATCAAGACCAGGTGGTTGATAGGTCAGGTGTGGAAGCGCAGCAATGCGTTGAGCTAACTGATACTAATGAGCCGTGAGGCTTGACCATATAACCCCAAGACGCTTTGTTTGCAGATCCCTCTGCGAAGAGCCCGGCCATCCTTGGCTGGACTCCTCGAAAGAGCGATCTCCTTGACACCGTCTCGATTCACATTCACCTCGACGCTTGTCACTCGTTTACGATGTATTCCACGTGAGATCCCTCTCACGGAAGAGTCAACAACCGGCCATCCGTGGCCGGACTCTTCAAAGTATGTGGAGCCGGCGCTTACGCGCTGCTCCCACCCCTTCCCTGGCGGCCATAGCGGCGTGGTACCACCTGATCCCATCCCGAACTCAGAAGTGAAACGCGCATGCGCCGATGGTAGTGTGGCTTTGCCATGCAAGAGTAGGTCACCGCCAGGGGCTTTATTCCTAAAAACCTCCACCCGAAACGGTGGGGGTTTTTTCTTGTCCGGATATTCCCGCGGCGGTCGACGGTCGCGACGGCTCTGCCTGCCCGGTGGCTTTCAATCCAGGACATCCCTCACGCTCATCGGGGTTTGCTCTTGCAGGCCGCGTCTAAGAACCCGGGCTGTCCGTCATCGCCTATGATGACGAGTGCGCTGCGTCCAGTCGGCGCCTGAGGGAGCGGCTCTTGTTTGTTCACGTCGAAACGCGTCGTCGTCCTCGTTGGCATTGGGCCACCTTGCTGGTGGTGACTGTCTGTGTACTGTGCTTTGTTGGCTTGGCGTTGACCCCGCCGCCGCAACGGATTTCATTTCTGCTGGAATGGGGTACGGTACCGGCGAACATCTTCGACCCGCATGAGGCGCTGCTGCCGCAGTTGACCGACACGGCACTGCTGCGATTGTTCACCGCGCTGTTCATCCACGTCACGTGGCTGCACCTGCTCAGCAACCTGCTATTCCTGGTGATCTTTGGATTGCCGGGCGAGCGCGCGCTGGGCTCTCTGCGGTTCTTGTTGCTGTTCGTGATCGGTGGCGTTGTAGCGAACTTGATCGGTGCGCTGTCGCTGACGGGCGTGCGCCTTCCCATTATCGGTTGCAGCGGTGCCGTGTCAGCAGTTGTGGGCACGTATGTTGCGTTGTTTCCGAGAGCCAAGCTGGGTCTGGTACTGCCGCTGGGCTTGTACCTGGAGTTCGTTCGCGTGCCGGCGTTCCTGCTGATCGGCATCTGGGTGCTGCTGCAATTGCTGTTCAGCTACGCAGGACCGAGCTATGGCGCCTATGTCTGGTGGGCACACATCGGCGGCTTTCTGTTCGGCCTGGTGTTTGCGCTGGTTTCGCGCGACTCGATTGCCCGCCGTCTGCGCGGTTGAACGCGAAAACCCCTTTTAGGCGGCGGCGCTCCAACCATGCCGACGGGAAAACTGGCGCAAAAGCCGGCGTGCGATTGGGGTCGCCGCCACCGCGTTGAATATCTGCAAGGGATCCGTACCTTTGTCGACTCCCCGTAAACTTGATCCAGGCATAAGCAGAGGTCTCCGGGCAAACTAGCCCCAAGGAGACCCACGATGCGCAAGAGCAAGTTCACCGAAAGTCAGATCGTCGCGACGCTGAAGCAGGTC